>DATKPX010000081.1:0-22769 GCA_035523855.1 Allostellaceae bacterium | reverse complement strand
CCGATGATCTTCTTCGCCGCCTCGTGCGGCTTGATCGCCGGCACGCCGGCGCGGATCTCCGCCATCATGGCGTCGCCGGCCCGCTGCACGATGCCGTAGATCTCCTTCAAGCGCGCCGACGGCTTGCCGAGGCTGATCTGCCGGCCCATGGTCTTGGTGTAGCGCCGGTAGGCGGCGCCGAACTCGACGTTGCCGCTGTCGCCGCGGCGGATCTTGCGCAGCGTCGGGGCGCCGTGGCTCATGTGCATCCGCTCGCCGCTCACCAGGTTGAGCGTGCTGCCGGCAAGGCCGCTGCCGGCGGCCATCATGGCGCCGTAGATCGCGCCCGCCACCTCGAGCTCGGTGCGGCCCTCCTGGAAGGTCGCGATGAAGGCGTCGGCGCCGAGATCGGCGATGCGGCTTGCCTCGCGCACATACTCCAGCTCGCGCGGCGACTTCACCGTTTTGAGATTGGCGACGAGATTGGTGGGCTCGGCCTTGAGCGCGCCGCCCAGCATCGCCTTGAGGCGCACATAGTGCAGGGGATGGAGGTAATAGGCGGGCACCTCGATGCCGACCCGCGCCTTCTTGAGGCCGAGGCGCTCGACCAGCTGCTCGAACACCTCGACGGGATCGGCGGGCTCGCCGCCGCCCCAGCCCACCACCTCGTCGGCGATGGTATCGTCCTCGAACTCGTTGCGCTCGGATTCCCGCGTGAACATCACGAGCGGGCCCGGCTTGGCGGAGACCAGCAGGCACTGGAAGGCCTGGTAGCTCTTGCCGTCGGCGCCGATCAGCCAGTGGATCGAGATCGGATGAAAGAGCACCAGCCAGTCGAGCCCGGCCTCGCCGACCGCGGCGCGGACGCGGGATTGCCGCTGCTTGAACTCATCAGGGGTGAAATCGTGCTTCGACATGATGCTCTCTCGTCAGTGGGGTTTGCGGGCTCCGGCCATGGCCGTTTCCAGCCTCGATCTTGCCGTTTCGGCGGGCTCCTCGAAAGCCCGCGCCAGCACCAGCGCCAGGTCGTCGAGATCGGGCGCGCCGGCGCTCGCCTTCGACCAGGCGAAGTAGCGCGCGAGGTTGCTGGCGGCGAGCGCGGGATCGGCGGCGCCGCTGGCGAGCGCCAGTCTCGCCTCCATGGCGCGCTGCTGCAGCCCCTCGGACTCGATCTCCTGCGCCAGCACGGCACGGCGGATCGGATCGGCGCTCTCCTTGGCGACGGTGCTCTGGTCCTTGAGCCAGCGCCGCACCTGCCGCAGCGGATGGATCAGATTCTTGCGGAGCGGCGCCGCCGCGTCCTCGAGCCGGGCGAAGTCGCCGTCGGCGAGCTTCGTGCCCCGGCTCCCGGCGTAGAGGCAGGCCAGCAGGAAGTTGACGTCGAGGCCGAGGCGATCCTGCAGGGCGATCAGCGCTGGCGAGACGCCGTCGCGACGGTAGATCGAGAGAGTGAAGTCCCAGAACGCGCTCGGCGGCGGCTTCGCTGCATCCGACATCAGTTTCTCCACTCGATCCCGCGCCGGTCGGCCGCGAATGATGCGCGCGCACCTCCGCGCCGCCGCCGCACGCGCCGCCACCGGCATCCTAGGGCGGCGGCCGTTCTTTCGTCTAAGACATTAATCTCATATGGGTCATAACCAAATCGTTCGATGGCGATTTCGCGAAATCATGCTCCGTCGCGGTAGAGCGCTTGACTAATCGTCCGCTCGAACTCTAGCGTTTTCGATCGTCGCGAAACGTTGCGTGCGAATGCGGCGACGGAAGAAGGCGATCTTCGGCGGCACGCAAGAAGGGGGCATCATGATCGGGATCACGCGCGGTTTTGCAGCACTGGCGCTTGCCGCACTCACACTGTCGACGGGCTTCGGTTCCGCGAAGCCGGCACTGGCGCAATCCGCGCCGGTGAAGCTGGATTTCGCCGGCTCGGTGACCTGGTTCGGCCAGGTGCCGATCATGGTCGCGGTCGACAAGGGCTACTTCAAGGAGCAGGGCATCGACACCGAGATCCAGGTGATCCTGAACTCCAGCGACCGCATTGCCGCGCTCACCGCCGGCTCGGTGGCGTTCAGCAATCTCGGCCGCGTCGCCGTCATCACCGAAATGGCCCGCGGCAACCAGAGCTTCTACTATTTCGCGAACATCGACGACTCACCCGGCAACGAGGGCTGCTGGGCGCGGCCGGGCTTCGCGTCTTTCCCCGATCTCAAAGGCAAGAAGGTCGCGGCGAATACCTCGGCGGAAATCACCATGAACGGCCTGCTGCGCGCCGCGGGCATGAGCGCCAAGGACATCCAGTTCGTGAACCTGCCGCCCAACGAGATGGCGGGGGCGCTCGCCAAGGGCGATATCGATGCCGCCTGCGTCTGGCAGCCGCTGCTCGACGGTCTGAAGCAGGCGGCCCCGGGGGGCAAGCTGCTCGGCACGGACATGGACACCGACACCTACAAGAAGTTCGGCACCATGGCCTCGCCCGACATCGTCATCATCTCGCGCAAGCTGGTGGACGAGCATCCCGACCAGGCGCAGAAGCTGGCGGCGGCGATGTTCAAGGGCGCCGACTTCACCATCAAGAACCCCGAGGAGGCGGCGAAGACGGTCGCCCACTATTTCAAGAAGACGCCGGAGGAGGTGCTAGCCGGCATGAAGACCTTCAAGTACTTCGGCCTCGCGGGCTGGCAGGACCACATGAAGCTGCATGAGAAGCAGATGCAGGAGCTCAGCGACTGGCTCTACGAGACCAACAAGATCGCCGACAAGCCCGACGTCTCCAAGTGGATGAGCGTCGGCTTCATCCCGAAGTCCTGAGCGGGGAGAGACGATCGCGCCGGTGACGACGACCAACAGTGCTGACCAGGCGGTATCGCCGGCGCTGCTGCAGAGCCGCGGCCGGCATGCCTGGCTGCGCGCGCGCCTCAGCCTCGCGCTGAAGGTACTGTCGATCTGCGCCTTCCTCGGCCTCTGGAGCGCCGCCACCGGGCTCGGCTGGATCTCGCCGATCTTCCTGCCCTCGCCGGCGTCGGTGGCGCGCGCCGCCGGCAAGCTGATGAGCACCGGCGAGCTCTGGGACGCGGTGCTGGCCTCCTCGGAGCGGGTCTTCCTGGGCTTTGCGCTGGCCGGTGTCGTCGCGGTGCCGCTCGGCATCATCATGGGCGTCTGGTGGCCGGCGAAGGCGATCGTCGATCCCTTCGTCTCGCTCTTGCGGCCGCTGCCCTCGATCACCTGGATTCCGCTCAGCATCCTCTGGCTGGGCATCGGCGAGCCGCAGAAGATCGCCATCGTCTTCATGGGATCCTGGATCTACATCCTGCTCTATACGCTCGAGAGCACCAAGCGGGTCGATCCGCTGCTGATCCGCGCCGCGCGCAACCTCGGCGCCTCGGACCTCGCGGTCATGCGCGAGGTGATCCTGCCCGGGGCGCTGCCCGGCATCCTCTCCGGCCTCAAGGTGACGCTGGCGATCTCCTGGTCCTGCGTCATCTCGGCGGAGATGGTGGCGGCGCAGAGCGGCCTCGGCGCCCTCATCTGGTTCGCCAAGGACTGGGGCAACCTGCCGCTGGTGCTGGTGGGGATGGTCGGGATCTCCATCACCGTGCTGGTGGCGGACGCCGTCGTCGAGCAGATCGAGCGCCTGCTGCTGCCCTGGGAGCGGCACCGGCGATGACGACGACAGCCGCCGGCATCCTGACCGCCGATCGCGTGACCAAGGCTTTTCCCGCCGGCGGCGAGGGGCTGCTGGCGCTGCAGAATCTCTCGCTCGACGTCGCCGAGGGCGAGTTCCTCTGCCTGATCGGCGCCTCCGGCTGCGGCAAGTCGACCCTCCTCAACATGTTCGCCGGCTTCATGCAGCCGAGCTCGGGACAGGTGCTGCTGCGCGGCAATCCCATCACCGGCATCGAGCCGCGCTGCGGCATGGTGTTCCAGTCCTACGCGCTCTTCCCCTGGAAAACCGTGCGCGGCAACGTGGAATTCGGCCTCAAGATGAAGGGCGTCGGCGCGCGGGAGCGCCGCGCCGTCGCCGAGCGCTTCATCGAGATGGTGAAGCTGCGGGGATTCGAGAACCGCTATCCCGCAGAGCTCTCCGGCGGCATGCAGCAGCGCGTGACGCTGGCGCGCATCCTCGCAGCCGATCCCGAGGTGCTGCTGATGGACGAGCCTTTCGCCGCGCTCGACGCGATGACGCGCCAGGTGATGCAGGAGGAGCTGATGCGCATCCACGAGCAGAGCCGCAAGACCACGGTCTTCATCACCCACAACATCGACGAGGCGCTGATCCTCGCCGACCGCATCGTGGTGATGTCGGCGCGGCCGGGGCGCGTCAAGGCGATCCTGCCGAACCACCTCGCGCGGCCGCGCCGCGTCTCCGTGCAGCTCTCGCCGGAATTCGCCGAGCTCAAGGCCAGGGTCTGGGGCCACGTCGAGGAAGAGGTCCGCCGCCACGTCGAGATGGCGGACACTCCCTCGGCCTAGGTTAGCCAGCTAGAAGCGGAACTTGGCGGAGGCCATCAGCCGCTCGAAGCCCTGGCTGCCGTCGCCCTGGCTGCGCCGGTAGCCATAGATGAACTCCGGGCCGAGATCGACCATCGGCACCGGGCTCCACAGCAGGTTGATGCGCTCCACCGTGAACCACTGGTTCTGCGCGGCGAAATTGGCGCCGGAGAACACGCTCGACTCGTTGTTCACGTGGATGAAGCCGCCGGTGACGTTGGTGCGGAGATTGCGCAGCCACCAATGCTGATAGGAGAGGTCGCCGCCATAGCTCACCAGCGAGGTGAAGGCGCCGGTGGTGGTGTTGATCGCCGCATCGGGAACGCCGTTGTCGGCGAAGTAGCGGCCGTTGCCGTCGCCGTAGCTGAAGGTGGCCTGGATCTGATCCTTGCCGAAGGTGTTGTAGTGGCCGGAAATGCCGACGCCCCAGCCGACCGCCGTGCTGTTGATGCCGATGGTGTTGTCGAAGCGGAGCTGACGCAGCGCGCCGCGGATCTCCAGGTGGCCCGGACCCTGCTCGAAGCGGAATTTCAACACGCCGTCAGGCAGCCGGTTGATGCCGCCGGTGCCGAAATTGGTGTTGGTGGCGGCGCCGCCGGAGCTGGCGAACAGCGTCTCGGGGTTCTCCACGCCGGCGATCAGGCTGAAGCCGTCGCCGATGTCGTAGGTATAGCGCACCTGCGGCACGCGGGTCGGACCGGACACGCCGACCTGCGCGAAGATATCGAGAATCTCCGGCTCGGCGGTGGTGTCGCGGAAGGTGGAGAAGGTCTGCCCGGCGAGAAAGGGGCCGAGCGTGCCGTAGGCCTGACGCAGCCGGAAGCCGCTGGAGTTGCTCTCGGTCGTGAAGGTCGAGCTGTTGGTGAGGCCGTTCGGGTTGGTGAAATCGCCCTCGATGAAGGTCTTGACCTCGCCATAGGCGGAGGGCGTGCGGGTCTCGATGTTGAAGCGTGATTCCGACGCGGTCAGCTGCGAGACGCCGTGCACCGAATGGCCGGCGGTGTTCGGCAGCGGGATCGAGCGCACGTCGAAGCCGCCGACCGCGGTGCGCGCCACCGAGAAGTCGTAGTCGTAGTCGAGCTTCACGTAGCCGCCGATCTTGAACGAGGTCTGCGAGCCCGGGATCAGCATGGAGCCGGGGAAGCTGCCCGGCCCGATCGGGCCCGCCGTCTGCGCCGCGGCGACGCCGGTCCCCGACAGCAGCGCGAGCGCCGAGACGGCCGTGGCTCTCAGCGTGCAGCGGATTTGGTTCTGTTGATTGCGAGATGAAATAAATGTGACGCGCGGCGCCATGGAATTCCTCGATTGCGGAAGCGACAGAGCGCGCCGACTGTATCGATCCCGGCGCTTCCGGAGTTGCGGTCAATCGAGGACTTTTGCTGCAATCACATTGCAGCCGCGGACAGCTGAGAGCACCCGTCAGGTCCGTTACACTGACGTGACGGCAAGGCGACGATTGCCTCAATCTCTCGGGAGCGGAAACTCTTCGAGATAGGGCAGGTACTCGGGCTCGACATCGATCTGCAGCGAGGCGAGCAGCCGCACCACGCCGCAATAGTAGGCGATGGTGATGATGAGATCGGTGAGCCGCTCGGTGTCGAGCGCGCGGCCAAGCGCGGCGAAGGTCGCGTCGGAGACGGCGAGTTCGGTCGCCATCTCGCGTGCCGCCAGCAGCACGGTCTTGGCGAGCGGCTCCAGCGCCGTGGGATTGCCCGCGGTCTCGGCTGCGATGGCGCGGATGTCATCGCGGGTGACGCCGAAGTCGAGGCCGATCTTGACATGGTGCGAGTACTCGTAGGGCGACCGCGCGAGGTAGCCGACCTGCAGGATCGCCATCTCGCGCAGGCGCGGATCGAGACGGCTCTGGTGGCGGATGAATTCGCCGAGCCCGAGAAAGGCCCGTGCGCCGTTCGGGCTGTGCACCAGCGCCCGGTGCAGCGTGATCGGGCGCTTCAGCAGATCGCGGTTCGCCGGCGCGAGGTCGTCGGGGCCGAGATAGGGCACGCGTGCCATCGAGACGTTACTCCCCTGAGTGATCCCTGAATGCTATGCGCGGCTTGACGGCGCTCGCAAGCCGGCTGAAGCCGAAGTGACTTGACCCGGCGGCGCCGCGCCGAACAAAGTCGGCACAGCACCGCGCGCGGTCGGCGCCGCGGCAATCGACGAAAGGGTCGGGGGATGGAGCTGAATCTTGCAGGCAAGGTGGCGATCGTCACCGGGGCGAGCCGCGGCATCGGCGCGGCGATCGCCCAGGAGCTTGCGCGCGAGGGTTGCAGCGTGGTGCTCGCCTCCCGCAGCGCGGAGGATCTGAAGGCGCGCGCCAAGGAGATCGGCGATGCGAGCCGCGTCGAGGTGCATCCGAGCGATCTGCGCGAGCCGGCGGCGCCCGCCGCCCTGGTTGCCGCGACCATCGCCCGCTTCGGCCGTCTCGACATCGTCGTCTGCAACGCCGGCGCCACCAAGCGCGGCGATTTCCTCGCCTTGACCGACGCCGACTGGCAGGACGGTTTCGCCCTCAAATTCTTCGCCCACACGCGGCTCGCCAAGGCGGCCTGGCCGCATCTGCGGGAGCGCAAGGGATCGGTGGTGCTGATCTCGGGCGTGGGCGGCCGCACGCCCGGCGCCGAATTCACCATCGGCGGATCGGTCAACGCGGCGGTGCAGTCCTTCGGCAAGGCGCTGGCCGATCGCGGCGCCGCCGACGGCGTTCAGGTCAACACCGTCAATCCCGGCGACATCCGCACCGACCGCTTCGACCGCCGTCTCAAGGCGGCGATGCAGAGCTGGGGCGTCGACGCCAGGGAGGCGGAGAAGCGGATGGTGGCGGAGGAGAGCCTCACCCGCATCGGCGAGCCCGCCGATGTCGCGAACCTGGTGAGCTTCATCGTCAGCCCGCGCGGCAGCTACCTGCACGGCGCGCTCATCGACATCGACGGCGGCAAGACCAAGACGATGTGAGGAGCGGGAGGCTCAGTTCCCGCGCTTCACCTGCACGCCGGCCCAATCCTCGATGCACTGGATGATGCTGGTGAAGTCGGAGGCGGGGCCGAGCTCGCTGTTGGCGAGCTGCCAGAGCTGACGCACCGCGCTGCCCACCCACATCGGCACCTGCAGCGCCTCGGCCTCGTCGAGCGCGAGCTTCACGTCCTTGTACATGAGGCCGGTGGCGAAGCCGAAGTCGAAGCTGCGCGGCAGCACCGATTTCGGGAACTTGTCCTGGGTCGCGGTGTTGCGGCCGCTGCCGGCGTTGATGACGTCGACCATCACCTGCGGGTCGAGGCCGGCCTTGACGCCCATGACGATTGCCTCCGAGGAGATCGCCATGGCGGTCGCCGAGAGCAGGTTGTTGCAGAGCTTCATGGTCTGCCCCAGGCCCGGCTTGTCGCCGATGTAGAAGACCTTGCCGAAGATCTTGAGGATCGGCTCCAGCGCCTCGAAGAGCGGGCGCGGGCAGGCGGCCATCACCGCCAGCGTGCCTTTCTGCGCGCCGCCGACGCCGCCGCTCACGGGGCAGTCGACCATGGCGACGCCCTTCTGCTGCAACCCGGCCGCGATCTCCCGGGTGACGCGCGGGCCGGTGGTGGAGAGATCGACGAAGGTCTTGATCCGGCTGCCGCCGGCGACGCCGCTCTCGCCCAGCGCCGTCGCGCGCACGATGTCGGGAGTGGGGAGGCTCGCGAACACCGTCTCCACCGCCGAGGCCACGTCCTTCGGCGAGCCCGCGGCCTTGGCGCCGCGCGCGGTGAGCGGCGCCAGCGCCGCCGGGCTGGTGTCGAACAGGGTCAGCGTGTGACCGGCATCGAGCAGGCGCCCGGCCATCGGACCGCCCATCTTGCCGACGCCGATGAATCCCAGATGCTCCGCCATGGCAATGTCCTCCCGTTGCGCGTTGGCAAAATTCTCCCGCAGGAGCGCGGGCGCGGTCAACAGCAGGGAAGAGGACGCTGCCGCAGCAAATCGCCTTGACGGAAGCGGCGATGGCGATTGCATAGTTGGGCAGGGGACACCGCATCGCGCGGGGACCGGGGAGACTCGAACGGAGGGGGCAATGATGTTTTCTTGTGCACGCGCGCGCTTTCTGGCCAGCGCGGTCGGCGTCCTGCTGCTGGCGTCGCCGGCGGCGGCGCAGACCATTCACACCGGCGTCGACGCGACCTTCGCGCCCCATGCGATGCCGAAGCTCGGCGGCGGGCTCGAGGGCTTCAACATCGACATGGCGAACGACATCGCCAAGCGCCTGGGCCGGCCGATCGAGATCGAGGGCACGCAGTTCTCCGGCCTGATCGCCGGGTTGAACGCCAAGAAATACGACTGGATCGCGGCGCCCACCACGGTGACGCCGGAGCGCGCCAGGCAGATGCTGTTCACCGAGGGCTATCTCGACACCGACTTTCAGTTCCTGATCAAGAAGAGCGATCCCGACATCACGTCGCTCGACGCGCTCAAGGGCAAGACCATCGCCCTCAACAAGGGCTCCGCCTACGAGGCCTGGGCCAAGGACAATGCGGAGAAGTACGGTTTCAAATACGACGTCTACGACACCAACGCCGACGCCGTGCAGGCGGTTCTCTCCGGCCGCGCCGCCGCCAATCTCGCCGGCAACACCGCGGTGGCCTGGGCGGCGAAGCAGAACCCGCTGCTGAAGCTCAGCTACACGATCAAGACCGGCCTGGTCTGGGCGATCCCGTTCCGCCTCGACGACACCGCCGGCCGCGACCAGGTGGACGACATCGTCAAATGCATGAAGCTGGACGGCACCTTCGCGCGCCTCCACGAAAAATGGTTCGGCATCAAGCCAGCGCCCGATGCCGCCGCGGTCAAGGTGAACGACGGCCACGGCGTTCCCGGCATGCCCGGCTACGAGCCGACCGCCGCGCCGCCCAAGTGCGGGTGAGGGCGACATTGGACCTTCTACGTCGCGTCCTTCGAGACGGCCGCTGACGCGGCCTTCTCAGGATGAGGAACTTTCTTTCTGCCAGTCTCGATGGGCCTCATCCTGAGGCGCGCGCGATAGCGCGCGTCTCGAAGGACGCCGGGTGGTCTTGCAGCGTACCCGGCGGATGACCGGTCTCGACCGCTTCGTCTTCAGCTTCCTCAACGCGGATGTGGCGGCGCGTTATTGGGAGAGCATCGCCGACGGATTTCTGGTCACGACCGGCCTCGGCCTCGCCGTCATCGCGGCGGGCATTCCGCTCGGGCTGTTGCTGGCGGCGCTGCGCTCGTTCCGGGTCCCGGCGGCGAATGCGCTGATCGTGATCTTCGCCGACATCTTCCGCGCGCTGCCGCCGCTGATGATCATCATCATCCTGTTCTTCGCCTTTCCCTATCTCGACCTCTCCATGAGCGCCTTCACCGCCACCTGGATCGCGCTGGCCCTGGTGCTCGCCGCCTTCGCCGAGGAGGTGTTCTGGGCTGGCATCCTGGCGGTGCCGGCGGGGCAGCAGGAGGCGGCGCGCGCCCTCGGGCTCAGGCACTGGCAGACGCTGGGAGTGGTGGTGCTGCCGCAGGCGGTGCGCCTCGCCATCCCGCCGCTCACCAACCGCGCTATCGCCATCACCAAGGGCACCGCGCTGGGATCGGTGGTGGCGCTGCACGAGATCCTGAACCAGGCCTCCTCCGGCGCCAGCGAATCCGGCAACGCCACGCCGATGATGCTGGGGGCCGCCGCCTATCTCGTCCTCTTCATCCCCTTCGTCGCCTTCGGCCGCTGGGCCGAGACGCGCTTCGCGTGGAAGCGCTGATGGCGGAGGTCCTGCAGGTCTTCTTCAACCTCGACATCGTCGCGCGCGTCTGGCGCTTCCTGCTGGACGGGCTCGGCATGACGATCCTGCTCTCGCTGGTCGTGGTGCCGCTGGGGATCGCCGGCGGCCTCGCGCTCGCCGTGCTGCACAATCTCGGCCGGCGCTGGCTCAACTGGCTCCTCGTCGCCTATGTCGATTTCTTCCGCGCCTTCCCGCCGCTGATGCTGCTGGTGCTGATCTATTTCGGCGTGCCGTTCCTGCAGATCGACCTGCCGAAATTCGCCGCCGTCGGCCTCGCCTTCTTCCTCAACACGTCGAGCTATTACGGCGAGGTCTTCCGCGCCGGCATCGAGAGCATTCCGCGCGGCCAGATGGACGCGGCGCTCGCCTCCGGCCTCTCCAGGCGTCAGGCGATGCTCTATGTGGTGATCCCGCAGGCGGCGCGGAACGTGCTGCCGGATCTCGTCAGCAACACCGTCGAGGTGATCAAGCTCACGACGATCGCCAGCGTGGTGGCGCTGCCGGAGCTCCTCAACAACGCCCGCCAGGCCCAGGCGCTCACCTATAACCCGACTCCGATCGTGCTGGCGGCGCTCATCTACCTCGCGATGCTGTGGCCGCTCGTGCGCCTCCTGTCCCGCCTCGAGCACAAGAGCCTCGCCCTGCATTGAGGCGCCGTGCAGACATGGGTTGACAGCCGGGCGTCCGCGCATTGTGCTAACGCCACAACGACGGGACCGGGAGGAAGCATGGCGCCGAACCGCAAGAAACTTATGCTGCCGAAGACGCTGGCGCGCGCCGGCTGGGACCTGCTGGCGACCCGCGACGACGTCGAGGCGGTGCCCTATCCCATCGACATTGCCAATGCCGATCTGCATCCGCTGCTGCACGACGTGCACGGCATCGCGCTCGCCGCCACGCCCTTCAGCGATCCCGAGCTCAAGGCGGCGCCGCAGCTCAAGGTGGTGGCGCGGATCGGTGTCGGCTTCGACGCGGTGGACCTGCCGGCGCTCACCCGTCGCCGCGTTCCCTTGCTGACGGTCGGCATCGCGAACTCGGTGACGGTAGCGGAGACCGCGCTCTTCTTCATGCTGACGCTGGCCCGGCGCGGCGCCGCGCTCGACGCGATGGTGCGCAAGGACCAGTGGTGGGAGAAGTTCCGGGCGCTCCCCGTCGATCTCTTCGAGAAGACGGTGCTGATCGTCGGCTTCGGCCGCATCGGCACCCGGATCGCCCGGCGTTGCCTCGGCATGGAGATGACGGTGCTGGTCTACGACCCCTATGTCCGGGCGGAGGCGATCCGCGCCGCGGGCTGCGAGCCGGTGGCCGATCTCGACGCGGCGCTGCCGCGGGCGGATTTCCTCACGCTGCATTGCCCGAAGAATCCGGAAACCATCGGCATCATCAACGCGGCGCGGCTGCGGCGCATGAAGCCCACGGCCTTCCTCGTCAACACCGCCCGCGGCGGCATCGTCGACGAGCCCGCGCTGCACGCGGCGCTGAGCTCAGGCAAGCTCGCCGGTGCCGGCCTCGACGTCTTCGTCAAGGAGCCGGTGCCGGCCGATCACCCGCTGCTGTCGCTGCCCAACGTGATGGTGTCGCCGCACATCGCCGGCGGTTCGGTGGAATCGGTCGACCGCATGGCGGTCGCCGCCGTGCGCAACCTCCTCAGCGTGCTGGACGGCGCGCCGATCCGCGAGAACGTGGTGAACAAGGAGGCGCTGGACTGAGGTCCGGCCGCGCTCAGCCGCGGGCCTTCACCAGCAGGTCGCGGAAGGCGTCGAACACCCTGCGCATCTGCGGCTTCTTGTAGGGAAAGAGTTCGGGCGAATCCATGGCATGGACGATCATCGCGACGTCGGTCTCGAAGATCAGCAGCGCGCCGTCCTTTGTCTCGCCGCAATCGATGCCGAAATAGTCGAGGTCGACCCGCTCGGCGAGCGCGCGGAACGCCGGCGCGTGCCGGCGCGCGAAATCGTCGTCGAACTCCTGCATGAAGCGCGCCTCCTGGGCGCGCTTCTCGGCGCTCTCATGCATGCCGGCGTTGAGGTAGTGGATCATCCAGTGGTCGGAGACGCCCATGTGGCAGGCGTAGGGCTTGCCGTCGATGAGCGCGATCCGGTATTTGCGGAAGCGGCCGTCAGCGCTGCTGTAGTCGATGAAGCGCGCGACGTAGAACTCTCGCTGGGGATGCGCCGCGAGATAAGCCGCGACCGCCGCCGGCGCGTCGAGCTTGGTGAGGCCGTCGCCGGCATGGGAGCCGATCGGCCGCGCGATGAGCGGGAACCGGCCGTCCTCGATGGGCATCTCGCCCTCGCCGATGCGGGCGAGGCCGGCGCGGTCGATGCGGAGCGTGCGCGGCATCGCGACGCCGGCGGCGCCCTGCAGCAGAGCGCAGGCGCCGTCTCGCGAAAGCCGGGCGATCCGGTTGGGCGCGTTCAGCACCGGCTTCGGCCAGTCGCGGAGCTGGATCTCCACCTCGCTCAGCAGCGGCTGATTCTCGTCGGATTCGCCGATGGCGACGAAGGCGAGATCGTGCTCGGGAATCGCCTCCGGCAGCGCCTCGCCCGGCAGCACATAGACCATGTCGAGGCGGATGTCCGAGCCTTCCAGCAGGAACTCCAGCGGCGTGTTGGCCATGAAGTCGCCGGGCGCCATGAAGGCGAGGAGGCGCAGCGGCGCGCCGCTCCCGCCGATCTGCGGCCGGCGATAGATGCGCGACAGCGTCAGCGCGTCGGCCTGCAGGCGGAGGGCGTCGTCGCGATTGCCGAAGAGCTGCTCGATGATGGCGAGGTCCATCAGCACGGCGGCGTTCTCCGGCTCCTTCACCATGCGGTGGACCAGGGTCGAGCGCAGCGGCGCGAGATCGGTGCCGCCGAAAGCCATCTTTGCCAGCGCCCGCATCCCCAGCGGTGTCGGCGGCGCATCGGGCTCCGGTGCGGCCGCGGGACGTGCGAAGCTGGCGAGTGCGATCATGGGGTCTCCGTCCGGTCGGGGGAGGCAGGCGGATCGCCGCCAAGGCGCGGCCATTCGCGGGCGATGAGGGCGGCCTTGTCGAGTACGACGAGAGCGCGCCGGATGACGGGATTGCGGTCGAGGCGGCCGGCGGCGACGCCCTCGACGATGAGGCGCGCGCTCGCGCAGAGGCGGAGCGCGCTGGTCAGGATGCCGTTGCGGCTGCCGCAGAGCACGGGCTGGCCCACTTCGCAGCGCTGCACCGCGAGGTTCCAGTGCGGATCGCCGGCCCGCAGGCCGAGCGGATCGGCGATGTCGCTGGCGAGGAGCTTGTAGATCCGCGCCATCTCCTCGCGGCCGAAGGGCGTCGCGGTGTGCCGGCCGTCGAGGCGGCGCAGCAGGAACGGGAAGATGGTCGGAAGATGGTCCCAGCTCGCGGGCTCGACCACCGGGCGGCGGTCGAGCTCCGGCACCGGCAGCGCCTCGAAGACGGGATCCGCGCGGAGCCGCGCGCGCACCGCCTCGGCGAAGGCAGCGAGGAAGCGTGCCACCGACCGCTCGGGCACCGCGCGGAAGGCGCGCAGCTCCTCGAGCGCCGCCTCCCAGCGCAGCAGCAGGCCGTAGTTGGCGACTTCGCGGAGCGTGCCAGCCGCCGCCCAGCCGCGCGGCCAGTCGGCGCGGGCGGAATAGGCGGCGACGGCGCGCGGCAGCTTCTCCTTGCGGAGCCGCGCGGCGGTCGGGCCCGGCACCAGCAGCGCGCCGCAGAAAGTGGGGCCGGTGAGGAACTTCGACCCGGTGAGCGCCACCATGAAGCCCTGCTCGAGATAACCGCGGAGCGAGGCCGGCGCCAGGCGATACTGGCAGGCGTCCACCAGCACCTCGACCGTCTCGGGATAGCGCTCGCGGAGCGCCACTGCGAAGGCGGCGGTCGGGGCGATGAGGCCGGTCTTGGAGACGTCGACCACGGTCAGCAGCACGCCGCGGCCCTCGTCCTCCGCCTGCGCCACGCGTTCCTCGATCTCGAGATCGATGGCGACCGGCGGACGCGGCATTCCGTCGGCGGTGCGCGCGGCGATCGCGATCAGCTCGATCGCGGGTTCCTCCCCGAGCACGGCGCCGTCGCTGACGGTGTCGCCGAGCGCGGTGCGGGCGCTGAAATGGCGTCCGGCCAGCGCCGCCGGCACGCCGCTGCCGGTCTCGGCCGCCTCGACCATCAGCGCCAGCAGCGGCTGTGCGCTGGTGCCGCGGGCGAGCTGGCCCGCCAGCAGATGGAGATCGGTGCCGGAGGGCGCGAAGATGATCTCGAGTCCGCGCAGATCGGCGACGCCGCTCAAGCGCGCGAGCTCCTCGCGCTGGCGGTTGAGCTCGCGGGCATAGGTGATCTCCGGCGGCTCGGTGGTGCCGGCATGCTCGAGGCGCCGGCGCAGCCGGCCCGCCGCCTCGAAAGCACCCTCGGAGATCGTCGACGCGGTGGAGGAGCCGAACGCCGCCAGCGCCGGATCCGGCATCGGCGGGCAGCCGTATTTGTTGAGGCCACGCTCGAGATCGAGCTCGATGCGGAGATCGCCGCCCTCGGCGAGCAGCTGCTCGGTGGGCGCGAGCTCGCGGCGTGCCTGGCGGCGCACGAAGGCGGTGGCCGCCTGGGACCCCAGCGCCGCTCGATTGCTTGCCGCCACCATGCTTCTTCACGCCTCCGCATGCCGGCGTCTTTCGCGCAGCCGGTCAGTGCCGCGAACCGGGACGGTCGCAGCCGGATCGCATCCTAGGGAGGAGGCATTTAGGAAAAATTAATCGCGTCGGCGCTGCGCGCGGTTACATTGGAGACAAGACATCGGAGGTCAAATGTGAACCTTGCAACGGTCTCTGGTCGGTTGACTGGGCAGCGCCTCATTGGGGTCGAACGGTCAGACTACGATTGGTTATTCCGATTTACCAACGACGCGAGCTTGCGAGTTCCAGGTCCGTGGCGGATCTTGATGGAGGGCAGGATCGCCCTTGGTGATTGCGATCATGGTCAGAAATTCGGCCTTCCTGAGCCTGTGGATGGTCCAGCCGAAGCCAAACGCCTACTCTCCAATAAATCGATCCAAGCCGTCGTAGTGCGCGAAGACGCAGGCGACTTGGCGATCACATTCAGCGACCGAACAGTGTTGGAGGTGTTCCAGATTTCGAGCGGACACGAAGGTTGGCAGATCGGAATCCCTGGCTTGAACGTCGTAGTGATGGGTGGCGGCGACCTCGCGATGTGGAAATCCTGACCTTACATGCACAGTCCCGCTGAAGAGGTCAGATCACCCGCTTCTGCCGGAGCTCCGCCTCATAGGCGGCGAGCGTCGCCTCGATCAGGTTGGCGATCTCGTCCACCTCGGCGGGCGTGACGATCAACGGCGGCGAGACCATCACCCATTCGCCGTATTTGCCGTTGGCGGTGCGGCGGGAATAGAGCAGCAGCCCGCGCTCGATGCCGAGCTCGATGATGCGGTAGACCGCCTGGTGCTCGGCCGGCACCAGCGCCTTGCTCTCCTTGTTGGCGACGATCTCGATCGCCATCAGCAGGCCCTTGCCGCGCACGTCGCCGAGGATGGCGCTGCGGCCCTTGATCGCCTCCAGCCGCTCGCGGAGCCGCGCGCCCATGCGCTCGGCATTCGCCATCATGTCCTGGCGGAGCATCTCGTCCACCACCGCATAGCCGATGGCGCAGGAGAGCGGGTTGGCGGAATAGGTGTGGCCGTGCAGGAAGCCGCCGGATTCCGCCACCGCCTCCACCATCTCCGCGGGCGCCAGCACCGCGCCCATGGGCGTGTAGCCGGCGGCGATGCCCTTGGCGAGGGTCACCATGTCGGGCCGTCCCGCCGGCCAATGATCGGCCGCCAGGAACTTGCCGGTGCGGCCGGCGCCGCTCATCACCTCGTCGTAGATGAGCAGCACGCCGTGCTCGCGGCAGATCGCGCGGACGGCGGTGTAGTAGTGGTCGGGCGCCACCAGCGCGCCGGTGGCGAGGCCGCCGACCGGCTCCATGATGAAGGCGAGCACCGTCTCCGGCCCCTCGCGGCGGATGATCTCGTCGAGGGCGGCGGCGCAGTGGCGCGCGTAGCTGTCGGCGTCGTGATTGGCGGGGAGGCGGTAGGTGAAGGGCGCCGGCGCCTTGGGCGGCGCCTTGACGAGATCGCCGAAGGCGCGCTGCGCGTCGGGATCGCCGGTGACGGCGACCGCGCCCAGCGAGGCGCCGTGATAGCCGGGCTCGCGGGCGATCACCTTCCAGCGCTTGGTCTCGCCCTTGATGACGGCGTATTGGCGGGCGAGCTTGATCGCCGCCTCCGTTGCCTCGGAGCCGCCGGAGACGAAGAAGGCGCGCTCGAGGCCGGGACCGGCGAGGCGCGTCAGCTGCTCGGCGAGCCTGACGTTGGGCTCGTTCTCGAAGACGGCGCGGCTCGCGAAGGCGACCTTCTTCGCCTGCTCGATCATCGCCTGCAGCACGCGCTCGTTGCCGTGGCCGATGTTGCTGACGACAGGGCCGGAGGAGGCGTCGATGTAGCGCCGCCCGGCGGTATCCCACATGTAGATGCCCTCGGCCCGCGCCACCGTCGGCCGGTGCTTCGCGCCCTTCTTCTGGTAGAAGACCTGGATCGCGCCGCCCGGCGCCGCCGCCGGATGTCTGCTGGTGTCGGGCATTACTGGCTCCCCCATCGCTGCTGCCGGCGGGATCATATACCGGCCGGACGGCGGCTGTCGCGCTGGTGGTCTCGCTTGTTCCGGCGTTTCCCGCTAGGCTGGCGATCAGGATTTTCGGAGGAAAGTCATGAGCGTGGATCCCGACCGGATCAAGGCGATGAAGCGGCCGCAGGGCATGCCGTTCCGCATCGGCAAGATCGGCCATGTCGTCCTCAACGTCACCGATCTCGAGCGCTCGGTCCGCTTCTATACCCAGGTGCTGGGGTTCCAGATATCGGATGTCTATGCCGAGGACATGATGCCCGGCGGCATGGTGTTCATGCGTTGCAATACCGACCACCACGGCGTGGCGCTGGTGGGCGAAATGACGGCCAGCTCCGCGAACGCGGAGCTCAACCATCTCGCCTTCGAGGTGGCGAGCCTGGACGAGGTGCTGCGGGCGCGCGATCACCTGAAGAAGCACGGCATCGCCATCGATTTCGAGGGCCGCCGCCGCGCCGGCGTGCAGATCGCCGTCGAGTTCCGCGATCCCGACGGCCACCGCCTGGAGATCTACTGGGGCCTCGACCAGGTCGGCAGCGACGGCCAGGTGCGGCCCTCCAGCGAGTGGAAAGGCGCCAAGAGCCTCAAGGAGGCGATCGCCGATCCCGTGCGCGGCCAGGACACCACCCTGCAGGACCCCTCGCTGCTGAAGGGGTAGCAGTCCGAATCACGCCACAACCCCCGCGGTATGGGGTGCATTGCGCTGAGCGCGGGTTTTCTTCCCGGCGCCGCTCTGCTTAAGTGCGCTTCCCCGATGACGGGTGTCGGAGTTTCTGGGAGGAGACGCAGTTCATGGCCGTGATGCGCGGACGCCAGTTTTTCCAAAACCCCGGCCCCACGAACATTCCCGACCGCGTGCTGCGGGCGATGGACCGGCCGGCGATGGATTTCATGAGCGCGGAATTCCGCGCCATCGCCGCGGAATGCGCCGAGGGTCTCCGGCGCGTGTTCAAGACCGAGAACCCCATCCTCGGCTACGCCTCCTCGGGCCATGGCGCCTGGGAAGCGACGCTGGTCAACCTGTTCTCGCCCGGCGACAAGCTGCTCGTCCTCGACACCGGCTACTTCTCGATCAACTGGGGCAGGCTCGGTGAGGAGCTGGGCTTCGTCACCGAGACGCTGGCGGCCGACTGGCGCGCCGGCATCGATCCCGCCGCGGTCGAGACGCGTCTGCGCGAGGATCGCGCGCACGAGATCAAGGCGGTGCTGCTGGTCCACAACGAGACTTCCACCGGCGTTGCCAACCGTTGCGCCGAGATACGCCGCGCGATCGATCGCGCCGGCCATCCGGCACTCTATCTGGTGGACGTGATCTCCTCGCTGGGCTCCTTCGATTTCCGCATGGATGAATGGCAGGTGGATGCGGTCGTCGGCGGATCGCAGAAGGGGCTGATGCTGCCGATCGGCATGGCCTTCACCGCGGTCAGCGCCAAGGCACTCAAGGCCAGCGAGACGGCGACGACGCCGCGGATCTATTGGGATTGGCGGCGCTATCTCACGGGCCGCGAGCAGACCAGCTGGCCCGGCACCGCGCCCGTGCACATGTATTACGGCCTGCAGGAAGCTCTTCGCCTGATCCTGGAGGAGGGGCTGGATCAGGTCTTCGCGCGGCATCATCGCCTGGGCGAGGCGACCCGCCGCGCGGTGCGCGTCTGGCGGCAGAACAACGGGCCGGAGATCTTCGCCAGCGATCCCCGTGTCGAATCGGATTCGATCACCGCCGTGCTGCTGCCGGAAGGGCAGGATGCCGAGGCGGTACGCCGCATCGCGCTGCAGCGCTTCAACGTGTCGCTCGGCGGCGGGCTCGGGACGCTGAACGGCCGCGTCTTCCGCATCGGGCACATGGGCGATCTCAACGAGCCGATGCTGCTGGGCGCGCTCGCCGCGGTGGAGATGGCGCTCGGCCTCGCCGGCGTCCCGCACGGCAAGGGCGGCGTCGACGCGGCGATGGAGTACCTGGCGGCGAACTGATCGCGCGGGATCGCCTTGCAGCGTTCTATTTCAGTCGAAACGACGCGTTCACCGTCGACGGACCGTCGGCAACCACCCGGCCTTGCTCTACCATCTGGATGAGATGCGCCAGCACCGAGCGCGCCGCGGCGCGGTGCAGGCGCGGATCGAGGCCGACATAGATCGCCTGCACCATGGCCGGGATCGCGCTGTCGCCGGCGGCGAGTCGCGCCAGGATCGCCGCCTCGCGCTCGCGGCGATGCTCGATGAAGGCGGCAACGAAGGGTTTGGGATCCGTGATCGCCGGCCCATGGGTCGGGAGATAGCTCGTCTCGTCGCGGCCGAGCAGCTTCTCGAGGGAGCCGAGATAGTCGCCCATGTTGCCGTCGGGCGGCGCGATCACGCTGGTGGACCAGCCCATCACGTGATCGCCGGAGAACAGCACGCGCTCCTCGGCAAGCGCGAAGCAGAGATGGTTCGAGGTGTGGCCCGGCGTGTGGACGGCGGTGAGGTTCCAGCCCGGTCCCGCGACGGTATCGCCGTCGCCGATCGCGTGATCCGGCACGAAGGCGCGGTCGCCGCCCTCCTCGACGGCGGGGCCGAGCTGCGCCGCGTGCGGCCCATAGCCATAGGTGGGCGCGCCGGTGGCGAGCTTGACCGCCGCCGCGGCGGGCGAGTGATCGAGGTGGGTATGGGTCACCAGGATCTTGTCGACGCTCTCGCCGCGCAGCGCCTGCAGCAGCGCGTCGACATGGGCGGCGATGTCGGGACCGGGATCGATGATCGCCACCTTGCCGCGTCCCACCACATAGGTGCCGGTGCCGTGGAAGGTGAAGGGGCCGGGGTTGCGGGCGACGATGCGGCGGATCAGCGGACTCACCGTCTCCAGCACGCCGTACTCGAACTGGAGGTCGCGCTTGAACGGGATCTCCGCCATCGGCTCAGGCCCGCGCCGTCTTGCCGACCGGCATCTCGGTCACGCCGTAATCGGCGGCGGCGGGAATGCTGAAGGCGGGACCGGTGGATGTCTCCACCAGCCGCGGCTCGACGGTGACGACTTTCGAGCTTTGCGCCGCCTCGATCGCCGCCGCGACGCTCTTCGCGCGGCCGAGCTTCAGCAGGTTCATGCGGGTGGCGACGACCAGCTTGAGGCGGCCCTGATCGGCGGCGGCGACCGCGTCCTGCGGCGTGATCCAGCGCGTCTCCACCGCCTCGTGTCCGTCATGCTTCGCCACCTGATCGGCGGGCGCCGGCGCCAGGAAGAAATGGGTGTCGAAGCGCTTCGGCCGGTCCTCCGGCGTGATCCAGTGGGCGAAGGGCACCAGCAGGTCGGTGGCGAGCTGCAGCCGCGCCGCCATCACCAGGGCGCCGAAGCCGTGGGCATCCGCATGCGCCTCGCCGAGCGCCACCACCGCCGCATGCGAGAGCATCGTGTCGCCTGGCGTTGCGCGGGCCAGCAGCAGCCCACACTCCTCGAAGGTCTCGCGGATGGCGGCGATGCGCAGGGCAAGAGCGCGCTCGTCGATGCCGCCGCCGGCGCTCGCCGACAGCAGGTCGCGGTCGCCGGCATCGAGCTTGCCGCCCGGAAACACGGTGGCGCCGGCGGCGAAGCCGGAGGCGTCATGGCGCGCCGCCATCAGCACCTCGAGTCCCGTCGGCCCGTCGCGCAGCAGCATCAGCGTTGCGGCGGGAACGGGCATCACGGGCGCGGTGGTCATGGGCGGTCGCCTCACGATGGTCTGATCGGGATCGTCCCCTTATAGGCCGGGAGCGCGGCGGACAGAAGCCTCATCGGCGATGTCGGCGGCGCGCAACGGGGCGACGAACAGCGATCAGACCGCGAGCGCCATGCCGTCGCGCTGGGGATCGGCGCCGCCGGACCAGCTTCCGCCCTCCACCTTGATGCCGTGCAGGCCGGCGAAGGCGTAGCTCTGATAGGAACGCGCCACGCGATAGCCCATCGCCTCCACCTCCGCGGTGACGAAGCGCGGGATGCGGTTGGCGACGTCGATGATGTCCGATGTCACGGAGATGCGCGGCGCCGCCACCGCCTCCAGCATCGACATGTCGAAGTCGATCACGTTGACGATGCCCTGCATCACCGAGCCGCTGATATAGGTGCCGCCCGGCGCGCCGATGACGATGAAGGGCTGGTCGTCCCGGAACACGATCGAGGGCGACATGGCGGTGAAGCGCGCCTTGCCGGGCGCCAGCGATCCGGCGCGGCCGGGGCGGGGATCGAAGACGCCCATGCAGCCGTTGTACATGAAGCCCAACCCCTCGGTGATGACGCCGGAGGGATTGCCGAGGGAATGCGTCATCGAGACCACGTTGCCGTCCTCGTCGATGACGGAGATCTGCGTCGTGCCGTGCTTCTCCTGGCCGAGGCGCTCCACATGCGCTTTCTCGCCGGCTTCGATCCTGGCGGCGAGCTCGCGGGCATGGCCCTTCGAGAGCAGCCGGTCGAGCGGCACCTCGACGAAGCCGGGATCGCCCACATGGAGATCCTTGTCGATGGTGGCGTGTTTCATCGCTTCCGCCATGACGCGGATGAAGCCGGGGCTGTTGTGGCCGAGCTTGCGAAGATCGAAATTCTCGAGGATGTGCAGCATCTCGATGAGCTGCACGCCGCCCGCCGGCGGCGGCGCCGAGGCGATGCGGCAGCCGCGATAGCTGCCGAAGACCGGCGCGTTGCGGCTGACCTTATAGGAAGCAAGATCCTCGGCGGTGACGAGGCCGCCATTCGCCTGCATGTCGGCGGCGATCTCCTCCGCCATCTCGCCCTTGTAGAAGAGATCGGCGCCGCCGCGGGCAATCCGCTCCAGGCTGCGCGCCATCGCCTCGTTGACGAGGCGGTCGCCCATCGATTTGAGCGCGCCATCGGGATGGAAGTAAATGCGCCGGCCGCTCTCGGTGAAGCGCAGCTTGTCGACGATGTCGACGCGGCCGTAGCGGCTCTCCTTCTGTGTCCACATCGTATGCATGTGCGGCCGGATCAGGAAGCCCTCTCGCGCCAGGGCGGCGGCGGGCGCGACCACGTCCCGCCACTCCATGGTGCCGAACTCGGCGAGCGCTTCCTCATAGGCGCGCAAGCTGCCGGGTACCGCCACCGAGAGGTAGCCCACGTCGTTGATCTTGCCCTTGAGCAGGAAGCCGAAGCCGTCGCGCGCCTCGCCCTCGATGAGAGACGCCCACATCTCCGGTCGCACCGCCGCCGGACAGCGGGCGTGGAAATCGAGATGGAGATGGACGCCGCGCTTCGGCAGATAGAGCTGCATCACGCCGAAGCCGGCGATGCCCGCCATCTGGGGATCGACCACGCCCTGCATGAAGGCGCAGGCGATCGCCGCGTCCACCGCGTTGCCGCCGCGCTTCAGGGCGAGAGCGCCAGCTTCCACCGCCTCCGGCTGAGGAGCAACGATCATGCCGCGCATAGGTTCCTCCGTATCGACCCCGGATGCTAGCACGGGTGGCGGCGCTGGCCAGCGGCGCGACTCTCTGTGCTAGGCTTGCGTCGAAGGAAGAACGATCGGGAGGAAGCCATGCCCGCCATCCGCCGCGGCGCCGTCGTCGCGCTGACGCTGCTCGCGCTCCTCGGTGCCGCGCCGGTGCGCGCCGAGGTCACCGAAGTGAAGATCGCGATCCAGTTCGGTCTCGTCTATCTGCCGGTGGCGGTGGCAGAAGCCCAGGGATACTTCGCCAGCGAGGCCAAGAAGCAGGGGCTGCCCGAGCTCAAGGTCGAGGTGCAGCGCTTCAGCGGCTCGCCGGCAGTCAACGATGCCGTGCTCTCGGGCAATGTGGAGGTGGGCGCCTACGGCGTGCCCGGCCTGCTGATCGCCTGGGACAAGACCCAGGGTCGCATGGCCGTGAAAGGCATCGCGGCGCTGGCGGCGCATCCCTTCATCCTCGACACCAACAAGCCCAACATCAAGAAGCGCGCCGACT
>DATKPX010000080.1:0-2312 GCA_035523855.1 Allostellaceae bacterium | reverse complement strand
TGCGGCGATGAGCAAGATGAAGGCGCTGCAGCCGGAGATGGAGAAGCTGAAGCAGCGCTACGGCGAGGACAAGCAGCGCCTCAACCAGGAGATGATGCAGCTCTACCGCCGCGAGAAGGTCAATCCGGCGGCCGGCTGCCTGCCCATCGTGGTGCAGATCCCGGTTTTCTTCGCGCTCTACAAGGTGCTCTACACCACCATCGAGATGCGCCATCAGCCGTTCTTCGGCTGGATCCATGACCTGTCGGCGCCCGATCCGGCGACCCTGCTGACCGGCTTCGGCTTCTTCCCGTGGGACGTGCCGCCCTACCTGCACTTCTTCAACATCGGCGTCTGGCCGCTGGTGATGGGCGTGACGATGTTCCTGCAGCAGAAGCTCAACCCCGCGCCCGCCGACCCCGTGCAGGCGAAGATGATGATGGCGCTGCCGCTCGTCTTCACCTTCATGCTGGGACAGTTCCCGGCCGGGCTGGTGATCTACTGGTCCTGGAACAACACGCTCTCGATCCTCCAGCAATGGGTGATCATGCATCGCGCGGGCGCCGCCTGAGCGGCGCGGCGGCAGCGGCGGAAGCTCCCGGCGTCTTTCCCGCCGATCTCGCGCCCGACGCCGAGGCGGTGGAGCGTGGACGGCGGCTTTTCGCGGGCGCCTGCGATTTCGTCGCCGGCGCGCTCACCGCGGAGGTGATCCCGGGCGACACGCTGCCGGAGATCGCCTTCGCGGGCCGCTCCAATGTCGGCAAGTCGAGCCTCATCAACGCGCTCACCGGCCGCAACACCCTGGCGCGCGTCTCCAACACGCCCGGCCGCACGCGCCAGCTCAATTTCTTCGCGCTGGCGCAGAAGCTGATGCTGGTGGACCTGCCCGGTTACGGCTACGCCGAGGCACCCAAGCACGAGGTGCAGCGCTGGACCGAGCTGACGCGTCTCTATCTCAAGGGCCGCGCGAGCCTCCGCCGCACCCTGCTGTTGGTGGATGCGCGGCACGGGCTCAAGCCCTCCGACGAGCCGCTGATGGAGATGCTCGACGAGACCGCGGTCTCCTTCCAGGTGGTGCTCACCAAGGCGGACAAGCTGACGGCGAAGGCGCTCGCGACGCGGCTTGCCGAGATCGCCGGTGCGCTCAAGTCCCATGTGGCGGCGCATCCGGCGATCCACGTCACCAGCGCCCATTCCGGCACCGGCATCCCGGCCCTCCGTGCCGCGCTCGCCGCCTTGGCGGAGGGCGGCGGGGCCTGATAAAGTCGCCCGCGTCGGCGAACCGTCCCGCTCATCAGGCATTCCCATGACCGTCGATCCCCAGACCCGCGCCGGCGTCCTCTCGGAGGCGCTCCCTTATTTCCGGCGCTATGCCGGCAAGACCATCGTGGTGAAGTACGGCGGTCACGCCATGGGCGATACCGGCGTCGGCGAGCGCTTCGCCCGCGACGTGGTGCTGCTGAAGCAGGTCGGCGTCAATCCGATCGTGGTGCATGGCGGCGGGCCGCAGATCGCCCAGATGCTGGAGCGGCTCAAGATCAAGAGCGAGTTCGTCGATGGCCTCCGCGTCACCGACGCCGCCACAGTAGAGATCGTCGAGATGGTGCTCTCGGGCTCCATCAACAAGCAGCTGGTCTCCGCCATCAATGGCGCCGGCGGCCTCGCCATCGGCCTCTCCGGCAAGGATGCGAACCTGATGCGCGCGGTGCGGCTGACGCGCACCAAGGTCGATCCCGATTCCCACATCGAGCGCGTGCTGGATCTGGGGTTCGTCGGCGAGCCCGCCGCGGTGAATACGACCGTGCTGGAAACGCTGCGCACCTCGGCGATCATTCCCGTGATCGCGCCGATCGGCGTCGGCGACAACGGCGAGACCTTCAACGTCAACGCCGACACCGCCGCCGGCGCGGTGGCGGGCGCCGTCAAGGCGACCCGCTTTCTGCTGCTGACCGACGTCGCGGGCGTGCTCGACAAGGAGAAGAAGCTCATTCCCGACCTCACCGCCGACCAGGCGCGCGCCCTCATCAAGGACGGCACCATCGCCGGCGGCATGATCCCCAAGGTGGAGACCTGCCTGCTGGCGATCGAGGGCGGTGTCGAGGCGGCGGTGATCCTGGATGGCCGAGTGCCGCACGCGATCCTGCTGGAGCTCTTCGCCGCCGGCGGCGCCGGCACGCTGATCCGCCGCAACGGCTGAACCCGGCGCGCCGCGCACCTATATGAAGGGTGCGGCTTTCGCATCCAGGAGGACGCCGATGACGCAACCCCGACTGCTCGGCCTCGACCATGTCGTCCTGCGTGTCCGCGATCTCGATCGGGCGCGCGCCTTCTAT
>DATKPX010000079.1:0-3958 GCA_035523855.1 Allostellaceae bacterium | reverse complement strand
GGCGTCGAGTTCATGCACATCCAGGACCCCGACCAGAAAGCGTGGATCCAGGAGCGCATCGAGACCGAGCGCAACCACACGGAGTTCACGCCCGAGGGCAAGCGCGCGATCCTGAAGCGCCTCACCGTCGCCGAGATCTTCGAGCGCTTCCTCGATAAGCGCTACACCGGCACCAAGCGTTTCGGCCTCGATGGCGGCGAGAGCCTCATCCCGGCGCTCGAGCAGGTGCTGAAGCGCGGCGGCCAGCTCGGCATGAAGGAGCTGGTGATCGGCATGCCCCATCGCGGGCGGCTCAACGTGCTCACCAACGTGATGCTGAAGCCCTATGCGGCGCTGTTCTCGGAATTCCAGGGCCATCCCGCCAATCCCGGCGATGTCCAAGGCTCCGGCGACGTCAAATATCACCTCGGCACCTCCACCGACCGCGACTTCGACGGCAACGTCGTGCACATGTCGCTGACGGCCAACCCGTCCCATCTCGAGGCGGTCAATCCCGTGGTGCTCGGCAAGGTGCGCGCCAAGCAGCGCCAGCGCGGCGACGTCAGCCGCGACCAGGTGGTGGGCCTGCTGATGCACGGCGACGCCGCCTTCGCGGGCCAGGGCCTGGTGGCGGAATCCCTGATGCTCTCCGAGCTCAAGGGCTACCGCACCGGCGGCACCATCCATTTCATCGTCAACAACCAGATCGGCTTCACCACCAACCCCGCCAACTCGCGCTCGGGTCCCTACCCGTCGGATCCCGCCAAGGTGATCCAGGCGCCGATCTTCCACGTGAACGGCGACGATCCCGAGGCGGTGGTGCATGTGGCGCGGATCGCCACCGAGTTCCGCGCCCGCTTCAAGAAGGACGTGGTGGTCGACATCTTCTGCTACCGCCGCCACGGCCATAACGAGGCGGACGAGCCCGCCTTCACCCAGCCGCTGATGTACCGCGCGATCGACAATCATCCGACCACGCGCGAGATCTATGCCGAGCGCCTGGTGAAGGAGCGCACGGTGACCAAGGAGGACGCCGACCTCATCGTCAGCGACTTCCAGGCCGAGCTCGACCGCCAGTTCGAGGCGGCGAAGAGCTATCGCCCGAACAAGGCGGACTGGCTCGAGGGCGCCTGGACCGGCCTCGCGGTCGCGTCCGGCGACGACCGCCGCGGCGAGACCGCGGTGAAGATGGAGACGCTGAGGGAAGTGGGCACGGCGCTCTGCCGCGTGCCCGACGGCTTCAACCTCAACCGCAAGCTCGCCCGCCAGCTCGAGCAGAAGAAGAAGGCGATCGAGACCGGCGAGGGCATCGACTGGGCGACCGCCGAGGCGCTCGCCTTCGGCACGCTCGCCGTCGAGGGCACTTTCGTCCGCCTCTCCGGCCAGGATTCCGGCCGCGGCACCTTCTCCCAGCGCCACGCGGTGCTGTGCGACCAGGAGAACGAGGTTCCCTCGGTGCCGATCAACAGCATCCGCCCGGGCCAGGCGCAGTTCGAGGTGGTGGACAGCCCGCTCTCCGAGGCGGCGGTGCTGGGCTTCGAGTACGGCTACAGCCTCGCCGAGCCGCACGCGCTCATCCTCTGGGAGGCGCAGTTCGGCGACTTCGCCAACGGCGCCCAGGTGATCATCGACCAGTTCATCGCCGCCGGCGAGGCCAAGTGGCTGCGCATGTCCGGCCTCACCCTGCTGCTGCCGCACGGCTACGAGGGGCAGGGGCCGGAGCATTCCTCCGCCCGCATCGAGCGCTACCTCCAGCTCTGCGGCGACGACAACATGCAGGTCTGCAATCTCACTACGGCGGCGAACTACTTCCACGCGCTCCGGCGCCAGGTGCGGCGCAACTTCCGCAAGCCGCTCATCGTCGCGACGCCGAAGTCGCTGCTGCGCGCGGTCGAGGCGGGATCGAAGCTGGCCGACATGGGCCCCGGCACCTCCTTCCATCGCGTCTTCGAGGAAGTGGACCGGCTGGCGCCCGACGACAAGGTGCGCCGCGTCGTGCTGTGCAGCGGCAAGGTCTATTACGACCTCTTGAAGGCGCGCCGCGAGCACAAGATCGCGGACGTGGCGATCCTCCGCGTCGAGCAGCTGCATCCCTTCCCGTTCACCGTGCTCGGCAAGGCGGTGGCGCGCTACAAGAACGCCGAGTTCGTGTGGTGCCAGGAGGAGCCGGAGAATCAGGGCGCTTGGACCTTCGTCGACCGCCGCATCGAGCAGGTGCTGACCGGCCTCGACATCAAGGCGAAGCGGCCGCGCTACGTCGGCCGCGCCGCCTCGGCCTCGACCGCGACCGGCCTCTTCAGCCGGCACACCGCCGAGCAGCAGAAGCTCGTCACCGAAGCATTGACCCTCAACTGACGGAGCCCAGCGGAGAATCCGATGGCGACCGAGATCAAGGTACCCGCGCTGGGCGAATCCGTGACCGAGGCGACGGTCGCGAAATGGCTGAAGAAGCTCGGCGACAGCGTCGCGCTCGACGATCCCCTGGTGGAGCTGGAGACCGACAAGGTGACCCTCGAGGTGAACGCCTCGGGCCCCGGCGTGCTTTCCGAGATCCTCGTGCCCGAGGGCAGCAACGTCGCCGTCGGCAGCGTGCTGGGCCTCATCGGCGAGGGCGCCGGCAAACCCGCCGCCGCGCCGGCGCCGAAGCCCGCTGCCAGGCCCGCGCCGGCTCCCGCCGCCGCTCCCGCACTGCAGCCCGCTGCCAGCGGCAGCGCGCCGGCGCTCGAGCGCTCCGGTCCCGCCGCCCGCAAGCTCGTCGCCGAGAGCGGAATCTCGCCCGCTCAGATCGCCGCCACCGGCAAGGACGGCCGCATCAGCAAGGGCGACGTGCTGACCGCGCTGGAGCGCGCGCCCGCCGCGCCGGCGCCTGCCGCCAAGCCCGCGGCGCCGAAGCCGCCGCGCGAGATCGGGCCCCGCGAGGAGCGCGTCCGCATGACGCGGCTCAGGAAGCGCATCGCCGAGCGCCTCAAGGAGGCGCAGAACAACGCCGCCATGCTCACCACCTTCAACGAGGCGGACATGACGGCGGTGATGGCGCTGCGCGAGCGCTACCGCGACAGCTTCGAGAAGAAGCACGGCGTGCGCCTGGGCTTCATGTCGTTCTTCCTCAAGGCCTGCATCGTCGCGCTCAAGGAGATTCCCACCGTCAATGCCGAGATCGACGGCGACGACATCATCTACAAGAACCACTACGACATCGGCGTCGCCGTGGGCTCCGGCCAGGGCCTGGTGGTGCCGGTGGTGCGCGACGCCGACGCGCTCAGCTTCGCGGATATCGAGAAGACCATCGCCGCTCTCGGCCTCAAGGCGCGCGACGGCAAGCTCACCATCGAGGATCTCTCCGGCGGCACCTTCACCATCTCGAACGGCGGCATCTACGGCTCGCTGATGTCGACGCCGATCCTCAACCCGCCGCAGTCGGGCATCCTCGGCATGCACAAGATCCAGAAGCGGCCGATGGCGGTCGGCGACCGCATCGAGCTCCGCCCGATGATGTACCTGGCGCTCTCCTACGACCACCGCGTCGTCGACGGCCGCGAGGCCGTGACCTTCCTGGTGCGCGTCAAGGAAGGCATCGAGGAGCCGGAGCGGCTGCTGGTGGATATGTAGATCAGGCGTCGTGCGTCCTTCGACGCCCTCCCGCTGGTCGCTTGCTCAGGATGAGGCGGGACTGAGACCTCCCTCATCCTGAGCAAGCGAAGCGCGTCGAAGGACGCACTGGCGCTTCCGCAGTCTTCCCATTAAAGCGAGTTTCCCATGGCCGAGAGCTACGATGTCGTTGTGATCGGAGGCGGGCCGGGCGGCTATGTGGCGGCGATCCGCGCCGCGCAGCTGGGCCTGAAGACCGCCTGCGTCGAGAAGCGCTCGAGCCTCGGCGGCACCTGCCTCAACATCGGCTGCATCCCGTCGAAGGCGCTGCTGCACGCATCCGAGCTGTTCGAGGAAGCGAACCACGGCACGCTGGCCAAATGGGGCGTCA
>DATKPX010000078.1:0-6317 GCA_035523855.1 Allostellaceae bacterium | reverse complement strand
AAGCCCAGGTCCCCATGATGACAGGCACCTTGTCGACGTCGATGAGCTTGCGCGCAGCGCGCACGGCCGGCTCGGGGTTGGTCTGGCTGTCCTCGACCACCAGCTCGATCTGCCGCCCCAGCACGCCGCCGGCCGCATTCACCTCGGTGGCGACCAGCTGCATGGCGCGCAGCATGCGCGGACCGTCATAGCCGCCGGCGCCGGTCAGCGGCGTCAGCACGCCGAGCCGGAGCGGCGCGCCCTGGGCGCGGCTCGAAGAGACCAGCAGGGATGGCGCGGCGAGGAGCGCGGTGCCGCCGGCGAGGGCGGTGCGGCGGGAGATGCGGGGGAGGGACATGGAAGAGCTCCACGGTTCAGGGGAACGCGGCTTCAGCCGCCGAGAAAGAGCCGCCTGATCTCCGGATCGGAGGCCAGCGCGCGGGCCTCGCCCTCGCGGCTGTTGCGTCCGTCGACCAGGATGTAGGCGCGGTCGGAGATGGCGAGCGCCTCGTTGGCGTTCTGCTCGACCAATGCAATCGCGATGCCGCTGCGGTTGATTGCCTGGATGTCGGCGAAGAGCGCCTGCGCCGCGACCGGCGAGAGGCCGGCGGAGGGCTCGTCCAGCAGCAGCAGGGCGGGCTCAACCATCAGGGCCATGCCCATGGCCAGGATCTGGCGCTCGCCGCCGGAGAGCGTGCGCGCCGCTTGGCGACGCTTGCGCTCCAGCATCGGGAAGCGCCCGAGGACGCCGTCGAGCCGGCCGCGCCCGCCGGCGGGATCGGCATAGCCTCCCATCTCCAGGTTCTCGCGCACCGTCATCGAGGGAAAGACGTTGTGCTCCTGCGGCACATAGGCGATGCCAAGCGCCGCGATCTCCCGCGGGCGGAGGCCGGCGATCGACCGGTCCTTCAGCCGGATCGCGCCCTCGGACGGCTGCAGCAGCCCGGCGATCGCCTTCAGCAGCGTCGATTTGCCGGCGCCGTTGGGGCCGACGATGCAGACGATCTCGCCGGCGGCGACAGTGAAGTCGAGACCCTTCAGGATCCGGTCGGCGGCGGAGTAGCCGGCCACCACGCCGGTGACGTCGAGGAGAGGCGCGCTCACCCGAGGCCCCGCGGGCGGCCCATATAGGCCTCCTGCACGGTGGCGTCGCCCGCCACCTCGGCGAAGCTGCCCTCGGTGAGGCGGCGGCCCTCGGCCATGACGATGACGTGGTCGCAGAGCCGCGCGATCATGTCCATCTGGTGCTCGATCAGCAGCAGGGTGATGCCGCCGGCGGCGATCGCGCGCAGCTGCTCGCCGATCTCGACGGCGAGCGTCGGATTGACGCCGGCGATCGGCTCGTCGAGCAGAATGAGCTTGGGTCGCGTCATCAGCGCGCGGCCGATCTCCAGCAGCTTCTTCTGCCCGCCGGAGAGCGCCGCTGCCTTGTTGTCGAGCACGGCGGAGAGCCTGAGCCGGCCGGCGATCTCGATGGCGCGCTGCTGCAGCTCGCCCTCGCGCCGGCGCATCGCCGACGTCCGCAGCAGGGCGGTGGCGACGCTCTCGCCCGGCTGCTCCGGGCCGTAGAGCAGCAGGTTCTCCCGCACCGTCATCCGCGGGCAGCCGCGGGCGATCTGGAAGGTGCGCACCAGGCCCTGGCGCGTGATGCGATCGGCACGCCAGCCGGTGATGTCGCGGCTGTCGAAGAGGATGCGGCCGGAGCTGGGCGGGATCACGCCGCTGATGCAGTTGAAGAGCGTGGTCTTGCCGGCGCCGTTGGGGCCGATCAGTCCCGTGATGCGGCCGGGCCGCACCGCGAGATCGACGCCGGTCAGGGCATGGACGCCGTAGAAGCTGCGGGTGACCGCGCGAATCTCCAGCAGCGGCGGGCGGCCGGGCTGCGGGACCGGCGCGCGCTCTGTTTCCAAAGTGCAGCCGCCGACACCCACCGTCATCCCCCGCATTTCCAGCCGATTGAGCCGCCGGAAGAATGCCCGGCTCACGCCGAGAGGTCGAGGGGTGATGGCGGACGCCGTCCGCCCGCGCCACCGCGGCGCGGCGTTACGGGAGCCCGGTCAGGCCGGTGTCGCGCTCGGACCGTGGAAGCGCAGCTTCTCCGGCGCGCCGCCGCCCTCGATGTCGGTCTGCTTCCATTTGAGGTCGATGGGATGCGCCGTCTCCACGAAGGTGAGCATCAGGTCGTAGAGCGCGCGGGCATCCGGCGGCAGATCGTCCAGCTTCAGGCGCGACAGGTAGGCCACGATCGCGTCGGCGCGCGGCAGCATCGTCTCGTAGAAGCCGCGGAGGTCATCCATCGACGTCGCGAGCAGCTTGAAATAGCGGTCGCGCTCCGTCTTGAGCGCCCATTCCTTCACGAGAGGCGCGAGGTCGGCGAAGTCCGCCGGCAGCGGATTGTTGCGCAGGATCTCGGTCGGCTTCATGGCTCGCGCACCATCTGCTCGGCGGTGGCGTAGTGCTTCTGGATCAGCATCTCCTGCTGGGACAGGATGATTTCCGGCATCGCCCCGGTCTTCATCATGGCGTGGATCGCCTCCATGGTGGAGATGTCCTCGCGGAAGACCTCGCGGTTGCGCACGCGGAGATAGCTGTGCGCGAGCGTGTCGCCGACAGTCTCGGCCTTGTAGGCATAGTCGACGACGCGGATCTCCGTGTGATCGGCGTCGACCGGCCAGAACCACATGCACTGATGCCACTCGGCGCCCTCGATCAGCACGAAGCACGGGAAGAACTCGATGATGTCAAAGGCCCAGTTGTCGACGCGGCCGGGATTGACCGATTTCGGGAAGTTCGGTCCCGAGGTGTCGATCTGCGGAAAGGCGGGGTAGAGCTTGCGGCCATGGGTATAGGCCACGGCCTCCACCGGCGTCATCTTGTGGTCGGGGTTGGCCTTGGCGGAGTAGCGGCCATGGCGCGACATCACCTCCAGGAACGGCCGATGCCGCATCGGGTTGCCCTTGCCACCCTGGTAGTCCGGCAGGGTGTTCTTGTGCAGGAACAGCGAGTGGTAGCCCTCGGTGAAGGCGTTGACGGTGATGTGCCAGTTCGCGTTCACCACGATCGACCAGTTGGCGATCTGCTGGCGGCCGTCGAAATAGCCGCGATAGCCGTCATGCATGTCGCCGAGCCACTCCTTCAGCGGCTGGCGCGGCTCTTTGTCGAAATTGACGAAGACGAAATCCTCCCAGACCTCGCAGGCGACCGGGATGAGGCCGTGCTTCGACTTGTCGAGGCCGGTGAACTGCGATTCGTCGGTGACCGCCGCCAGCCTGCCGTCGGCGGCGAAGGTCCAGGCATGGAAGCCGCAGGTGAAGCCCAGCTTGCAGCCCTTCTCGTCCTGCACCAGCTTGTTCGCGCGATGGCGGCAGATGTTGTAGAAGGCGCGGACCACATTGTCCTGGCCGCGCACGACCAGCAGCGATGCCTTGAGCGGCGGCACCTCGACGACGACGTAGCTGCCCTGCTGCGGCAGCTCCGAGGCCGAGATGACCGGCAGCCAGGCGCGGCGGAAGATCTTCGCCACCTCCTGCTGGAAATAGTCCGGCTGGATCTTCTCGAGAAGGTTGACGACGTTCTTCAGCCGCGCGGTATCGCCGCGGAAGATCGTCGTGGTCTGGCCGACGGCACTCATGTCTCGCTTCCTCCTGGATACTGTCTCTGCTGGCGACAGGCCGCTCACTTGCGCGGCGGCGGGCGGCCGTTGCGGGTGTCGGCGGCCTCGGTCACGGGGTGATTGATGATCGGCGTCACGTCGATCTTCATGTAGGGGAACATCGGCAGCGAGCCGACGGCGTCATGCAGCGCCTCCAGCGTGTCGGCCTGCCAGATGCTGAAATTCGCCACGCGGCCGACGATGCGCCAGATGCGCACCAGCGTGCCCTCCTCGATGAGCTTGAGAGCGCGCGCGTTCTCGCGCTCGCGCAGCCTGTCCTTGTCGGCCTGGGGCATCTCCGGCGGGATGCTGACGTCGATCTTCAGAAGAAACTGCATGCGTCCTGCTCCTTCATGGGGATTGATCACTTCGCGTCCGGGCGGTCCATCAGCGCCAGGCATTCGTTGTAGAGGCCGAAGCCCAGCTCCTCCTGCATGCGGCGCTTGATCGGCTCGGTAAGCAGCAGGCGGGTGTGGCGCACCAGCACCTCGGGCTTGGCGGCGATGTCGCGGGCGAGCTCCCAGGCGCGCGGCAGCACCTTCTCCCTCGGCAGCACCTCGGCGACGAGGCCGAGCCGCTGCGCCTCGGCGGCCTCGATCACCTGGCCGGTGAGCAGGAAATAGCGCGCGCGGTTGGCGCCCAGCAGCATGGGATAGACCACGTGCACGCCGTCGCCCGGCACCAGCCCGCCGGGGAAATGCGCGGAGTCCTGGAAGGCCGCATGCTCCGCCGCGATCACGATGTCGCCCAGCAGCGGGATCTCCGAGTGGCGCCAGGCCGGGCCATTGACGGCGCTGATGACGGGCACCTCGATGTTGAGGAGGTTCATCAGCATGCGGCGACCCTCGGAGATCAGGTTCTCCGTGAACTGCGCCGTCGGCCGGGTCGGGAAGAGCGGATGGCCGGCCTTCGGAAAGACGCGGGGACCGGAGAACTCCTCGCCGGCGCCGGTCAGGATCACCACCTTGTTCTCGCGGTCGGCGCCGATGTCGTGGAAGGCGTCCGGCAGCTCCGCATGGGGACCCAGGCCCCATTGCAGCGTGCCGCCCTTGGTGTGCAGCGTCACCTCCAGGATGCCGCCTTCGCGGCGCATGCGGATGCTGGGATATCTCTCGCCGTAGTCGCTCAGCTTCGTCATCGCGATTCCTCCGTTTCAGGCGCCGAGATAGGCATGCTGCACCTGCGGATTGCCCGCCAGCTCGCGGGACGGCCCGTGCAGCGCGATCTCGCCGTTCTCGAGAATGTAGCCGTAGGAGCTCACCTGCAGCGCCATGCGCGCGTTCTGCTCCACCAGCAGGATCGGCACCCCCGCGGCATTGATGCGCGGGATGATCTCGAACACCTGCTGCACGAGGAGAGGCGAAAGGCCCAGGCTCGGCTCGTCGAACATCAGCAGCTTGGGCTTCGCCATCAGCGCGCGGCCGATCATCAGCATCTGCTGCTCGCCGCCCGAGAGCGTGCCGGCGGGCTGCTGCGCGCGCTCGCGGAGCCGCGGGAAGAGCGCGTAGACCCGCGCCAGCTCCTCGGCGCGGCTCTCGCCGCGCGGCCGCGTCCAGGCGCCCAGCAGCAGATTGTCCTCGGTGCTGAGGGCGGGGAAGATCTCGCGGCCTTCCGGCACCTGCACGACGCCGCGCGCCACCATGCGGTCGACGCGGGCGTTGGTGACGTCCTCGCCATCGAAGCGGATGCGCCCGCCCTTGACCGGCACCACTCCCGAAATGCAGTTGAGCGTCGTCGTCTTGCCGGCGCCGTTGGCGCCCAGCAGGCAGACGATTTGTCCCGCGGCCACCTTGAGGCTCACATCCTCCAGCGCCTGGACGGCGCCATAGGCGGCGCTGATGCCGGCGAGCTCAAGCATGGGCGTCGCGTCCGAGATAGGCCTCGATCACCTGAGGATCGCGCTTGATCTCCGACGGCGCTCCCTCGGCGATCTTCTGGCCGAAATTCAGCACGGTGACGCAGTCGGCGACGGACATCACCAGCTGCATCACGTGCTCCACCAGCACGATGGTGATGCCGCGCCGGCGCGCGAGGTCGACCAGGATCGCGTCCACATGGGAGATCTCGCGGTTGCGCAAGCCGGCCGCCGGCTCGTCGAGCAGCAGCAGCCGCGGCTTCGCCGCCAGCGCGCGCGAGAGGTCGAGCAGCTTCTGACGGCCGAAATCGAGCTCGCCGGCGGGCGTGTCGCGGACCGAGAGCAGGCCGGTCTGGTCCAGCACCTCCTCGGCGTCGCGCACGGCCTGCCGCTCGGCGGCCGCGCGCGCCTTGCCCGGCAGGAAGCCGCAATAGCGCGGGATGCGGCTGCCGAGCCCCACCAGCACGTTCTCGAGCGCGGTCATCCGATGCAAGAGCTCGATGTTCTGGAAGGTGCGGGCGATGCCGCGGGCGACGAGGGCGTGCGGCCGGTCCTGCAGCACCGACCGGCCCTCGAAGGCGATGTCGCCCTCCGAGGGCGTGCAGAAGCGCGAGACGCAGTTGAAGAGCGTCGACTTGCCGGCGCCGTTGGGGCCGATGAGGGCGTGGATCGAGCCCGGCGCCACCTCCATGCCGAAGCGGTTCAGCGCCATCAGGCCGCCGAAGCGCATGGTGAGGTCGCGGATGGCGAAGATCGGCGTCATGGCGCCTGGCGCTCCAGCCGCTGCGTCGGCCGCCGCGCGCCCTCGGGCGCGGGCTCCCGCTGCTGTTG
>DATKPX010000077.1:0-14355 GCA_035523855.1 Allostellaceae bacterium | reverse complement strand
CGCCGTAGCCGTCGCGCAGGAAGAGCTCGGTGGCGGCGTCGAGGATGGTCTCGCCGAGCTGCTCGGCGGCGGCGCGCGACGGCCGGCCGCCGCGGCGCGGCGCGCGCTTCCGGCGCGCCGGCCGGGCCGCGGCCTCAGCCGGCGCGCCGCCGGGGCGGGTCGTCGTCAATGGGCGTAGTAGGCCGGCCCGTAATAGGCAGGCGGATAGTAATAGGCCGGCGGCGCGTAGTAGGCCGGGCCAGAGGCGTAAGCAGGGGCGTAGTAGGCGGGCGGCGGGTAATAGGCGGGCGGCGGCGCGTAGTAGGCCGGCGCGCGGAAGGGCGCGGTGGCGATGGCGATGGGCGCAGTCAGCAGGGCGGCCGCGCCCACCGCCACGGCGGCGGCGCCGGCGGCGAGGCCGACCACCACGCCACCGTGATGATGATCGTGCGCGAGCGCCGGCGACAGCGGCACGGCGGCGAGGGCGACGGCAACGGCGGCGCTGATGGCGGTGCTGCGGAACCGGGTCATGGAACCTCCTGGGGTGCCGGGCGCGGCAGGCTCAGCCGCGCCTTCAGATAATGATAGGCAGCGACCCGGCGAAAACGCAACTGGGTCGTTTCATTTATTTTCAAACCGGGAAGGGAATGGCGTGGCGGCGGCGTAGACAAAGAATAATATCTATTGTAATCAGATCAGTACAGGATGATATAGAAGTTATCTCTGAGCCGCGGCGGAACGGGGATGCCCGGCTGGAAGGGCCCCTATAGCAAGGAGCGGACTTTCCTGAAGGAGTAGCGGTGATGGCGGTGGAACGCTGGCTGCCGGCGCTCGGCGTCGGAGTGGGCCTCGCGCTGATGACGATGGCGATGGTGGCGCAGGGGCAGCCGGCGACAGATCCGTCGGCGCCCGAGGCCGTCGCGCCGGCGGCGGGCCCAGGTCCGGACGGCGGCGGCGCGCCGATGCATCGCGGTTGGCGCCGGCACGGCCATCGCGGCTTCGCCGAGATGGCGCCCGACCAGCGCTGCAAGGAAGTCTATGCGCGCGAGGCCGGCTTCCTCGGTTATCTCGGCGCCCGGCTCGACCTCACGGCGCCGCAGCAGCCGCTCTGGGACAAATACCGCCAGGCGATGCTCGACAGCGCCGGCAAGCGGCGCCAGGTCTGCCTCGACAATGCCAGCGCGCCCGGCGCCGAACTCTCGGCGCTGGCGCGCCGCGACCGGCTGGAGAAATTCCTCACCGCGCGCCTCGATGCGCTGCATCAGACGCGAGCGCCCTTGGAGGCGCTCTATCAGTCGCTGACGCCCGAGCAGCGCGCGCTTCTCGACCATCCGCGCGGTCCCGGCGCCGGTCCGAGGCGCTGACCCAAGCTCCCAGCATTGGCGATGACGACCATGACCAGCAGCACCTTCGCCACCGGGATCGGACGGCTCTTCCTCGCCGTCCTCGTCGCGGCCGGCCTCTCCGGCATCGCGACCGCGGCCCGCGCCGACGACCATCACGATTTCCATGGCCGCGACTACCACCATCTCGACCGGCACGAGGTCGAGGTCTGGCACGGCGGCCGCTGGTTCCATGACTGGCATGACGGCCGCTACGGCTGGTGGTGGGTCGTCGACGGCGGCTGGTATTTCTATCCGGCGCCGGTCTACCCCTATCCCACCTACATCCCGCCGGCGGTGGTCATCCAGCAGCCGCCGCCGCCGCCGGCGGGAATGCCGCCGGCACAGTCCTGGTACTACTGCGACAATCCGCAGGGCTATTACCCCTACGTCGCCTCGTGCAACGGGCCGTGGCGGCCGGTCGCGGCGACGCCATCTCCACCGCCGCCGCCGTCAGCGCCGCCGCCGGGGTCCGCGCCGCCGCCACCACCGCCGCCGGGCTGACGACAGGGTCAGTCGGTGCTGCATTCGGCGGCGGGATCGGTCCACGCCATCGGGAAGCCGCGGATCGTCCACTCCTCGCTCCACGCGAACTGCTCGAGCGCTTCGCTGCAGACATCGTCGACGAGGTCGTCGGCGTCGTCGGCGGAGAGCAGGCCGAGGTCGAGATCGAGCACGTGATCCGCCGGCACGATGCGGAAATCGATGATCGAGCGCTCGTCCTTGAGCCGGCTGGCGAGCGCCCTGAGATTGTCGAGATCGCTCGCGGCCTGCGCCGGGACGAGAGCCGTCGCCAGCAGCAGGAGCGGGGCGAGGAAGGGGGCCCGCATCGCGCTCAGCTCGGATGCGCCTCGCGGAGCGCCTGCAGCACGCCGGGCTTCCCCGCCGCCCAGCCCGTCGCGTCCTGGCCGGTGAAGTCCCGCTTGCCGGCATCGGCGCCGCCTTTCAGCAGCAGGCGCACCACCGCGATCTGGCCGCGGCCGGCGGCCATCATCAGCGGCGTGATGCCCTGCTTGTTCTCGTCGTCGACCGGGGCATGGGCGGCGAGCAGCAGGGAGACCAGCTCGGAATTGCCGCGATCGGCGGCCCAATGCAGCGCCGTGTTGCCGAGCTTGTCGCGGAATTTGACGCTGGCGCCGCGATCGATGAGGAGCTTCGCCATCGCGGCATTGCCCAGCATCGCCGCGTAGGTAAGGGCGGTGCGGCCGTTCTTGTCGACGGTGTCCGGGCTGTCTCCGGCCGAGAGCCGCGTCTGCACGTCGTCGATCTTGTTCTGTTCGGCGGCGCTGGGCAGCGCGTCGGAATTATCGCCGAACTTGAAGCCGCCGCCGCCCAGCGGCAACGGCATCACCTGCGCCGCCGCCGGCACCGCCATTGCCAGAATCGCCATGGCGATCAACGTCCGAAACCATCCTCGCATCCTCAGCGCCTCCCGCCGCGCCGGCATCCTAGTGCATGCCGGCCGCGGCGGCGATCTCCACGCCGGCGGCCGGTTGCGCGGTCTACGCGCTTTTCCCTACGCGGAACTTCGTATTTTCCGCAAACCGGTCCTGACGCAGGTTATTGGCAGCAGGGTCCACAAAACATCCATTTGGCCGCCGCGCCGGGAGAGGGAGATCGCCATGTCGCACTTGTCGTCAGCCGTCGAGCTGCGGGTACCGCCACGAGCGCCGGTCGTTCTCGTCATCGACGACGAGATGGCGGCGCGCCAGGCGATCTGCGCCACTCTCGAGGAGCGCGGCCTCGATGCCGTGATGACGCGTGGCGGGCGCCAGGCGCTGGCAGCACTCCGGAGCGTCGAGCCGGACCTCGTGCTGACGGATATCGCGCCGCTGGAGCAGGAAGCCTGCGAGGCGCTGCGGCAGATCCGCCGCGAAAGACCGTGGATCCCGATCATGGCGATGTCGAGCAGCGGCACGCTCGATGTTGCGGGATTGTTTTCCCTGGCACGGAAACTCGGCGTCGACGCGGTGATTCCCAAGCCGTTCGACGAGGACAGGCTGCTCGATGCCGTGCTGGATATTTTGCCGCGCGTCGTCAGCCGGGTGCCGGTCGCCGCCACCCAGCAAGCGGTGTCCGCGTCTTGACGGCCCGATGATCGCCGGGCGTCCGAACAACCATCCATAGTCAGGCCTCGCGCGCTGCCGACTCCTCCGGTTCCTCGGGCGTGGAGAGCGGCGTGCGCGGCGACTCACTGTGCAGCGTGAAGCGGAATACCGTGCCGCCGCCGGGACGCGGCTGGGCGTCGATCCTGCCGCCATGGGCCTCGACGATGGCCTGGCAGGTGGAGAGCCCGATGCCGAGCCCGTCTTCCTTGGTGGTGACGAACGGCGTGAAGAGCTTCTGACGGACCTCGTCCGGGAGTCCGGCCCCGCTGTCGGCGACGGCGATCTCCACCATGCCTTCCGCGCAGAGCGCCGTCGAGATGAAGAGCTCGCGCTGCTCGCTGCCGGCCATGGCGTCGAGCGCGTTGCGCAGGAGATTGACGAGCACCTGCATGATCTGCGCGCGGTCGACCACCACCGTCCGCGCGGCGGGATCGAGGTTGATGCGAACACTCACCTCGTTCGAGCCCGCTCCCGCCAGGGCCAGGACGCGGGCATCCTCGATCATCTCCGGCAGGCTTTCCGGCGCCTGATGCGTCTCGCGGCGGCCGATGTAGTCGCGCAGACGCTGCACCACCTGCGCGGCGCGCACCGCCTGCTGTTCGGCCTTCTCCAGCGCTTCCGGCAGCCGCAGCGCCACCTCGGGCCGGGTCGCGGCCAGCAGGTTCCGGGCGCCATGGACATAGTTGATGATCGCGGTGAGCGGCTGGTTGATCTCGTGCGCGAGCATGGCGCCGATCTGGCCGATCGCCGTCAGGCGCGAGGCGCGCACGAGCTCCCGTTGCAGGGCGCGCAGGCGCAGCTCGGCTTCGTGCCGGACCCCGGTCTCGCGGCGCAGCGTCTGCAGCGTCTCGCTCAGATCGGCGGTCTGCGCGCGCACGCGCTCCTCCAGATGCCGGTTCAGGTCGGCGAGCTCGGCCTCGGCGGTCCGCCGGCGGCGGATCTCCACCGTCATGAGATAGAGCACCCCGCAGAGCGCCAGCGCGCTGGCGCCGGTGGTGCCGATGACGGCGATCTGCGCCAGCCGCGCATTGCCATAGGCGGCCGCGCGGCGCTCGAGATAGAGCCGGTTCTCCGCCCCGTTGAAGCGCGCGACCCCGTCGCTGATCTGCTCGGCCAAGGCGGCGCGGCGCCGGAGCTGCGCATTGAACGCGCCGGCATTGGCGGCCTCGGTGGAGGGCGTGCGCGCAAGGGCAGCGATGATCGCGAGGGATTCCGTGACGAGCGGCTCCAGCTCGTCGACACGGCGGCGCTGCTCCGGATCATCGGCAACGAGCCGGCGGAGCTCCTCCAGGTCCTGCGGGACCGATCTGGACGCGGCGCGGTAGCTCTCCAGATGGGCGGCTTCGCCGGTCCGGGCATAGTTGCGGGCGGCGAGCTCGGAGCGGCGCAGACCGAGCATCAGACGGTCGGCGACGCTCATCGTGGCCTGTGCCCGGTCGCGCAGATCTCCGGTCTCGATCAGGGCGCGGAGCGCCTGGTCGGCAAAGCTGGCGCCGCCCAGGATCAACAACACCGCAAGAAAGAAGGCGGCATACCGAAGGCGGTCGCCTGGCGACCGAACGTCCCAGCTCTTGCGTTGCTCTGAGGGCGGCATCGGGAGCGTTCCTCATCATGCCGACCTGCGCTCGGCAGTCGGCGACCAGCTCGCGCCGCGGCAACGCGGCACCTTGAAACTCCCCTCGCTTGTCTCGGACAGGACACCCGGCGCGGCATCCCATATCGGCCGGGCACCGAATCTCCCTTTATCGAATTATTCTATAATCCAGCCGTCAGTTGCATTGAGCTGGATCAAGTGAGCGCAACGCTTTCGTGCCGCTTCGTCCCGAAACTCCCCGGACAGCAGAAGCCCCGCCCCAGGCCGGGGCGGGGCCTCGCCGCTGATAACGACCTATTGGACGTGGTGGTAGTGCGCCGAGCCCGGCTGCATTTGGTAAACGATGGCGCTCGCGGTGGCCGGCGGCGGCGGGGCCGCTGACGACGCCCAGTGATAGGCATCGGAGCCGGGCGTGAAGGTCGCGGTGACGGGCTGCTCCGGCGTCGCCCGGTTCCAGTTCGGCGGGTAGCCGTCCGGCGCCGGCGCGACGAAATTCTGCTGCGCCGAGGCGGTGCCGGCGATGAGCGCGCCGGCGGCCGCAAGGCCGATGAGCGCGAAGCAACGACGAATGCTGATCATGTTGAACTCCTCTCGTGAAATGAATCGAGCCGACCCCCGGGACTTCATCTCGACCTATGACCGGAGACGCCGCCGGCGTGCCCGCGCCTCGCTTCACATCGCTTCACGTCGCCGCGAGTGTCCGCGACTTTCACTTCGCCGAGGCCTGCTTGCCGGACGGACCCGCTTCGCGGTTTCATGGCGGGAGCGACCACAGGGAGACATGCAATGGCCGAGGCAGGCTCGCGACCGGGATTGCTGCTGGTGATGGTGGATATCGATCCCGCCCACGAGGACGATCTCAATCGATGGTACGAGGAGGAGCATATTCGCGAGCGGCTGTCGATCCCCGGCTTCCTGCGCGCGCGGCGCTTCGTCGCCCTCGAAGGCGGCCCCAAGTATCTCGCGCTCTACGAGCTCGCCAGTCCGGATGTTCTCGAAAGTGAGGAATACCGCCGCTGGAAGACCGATGCGGCGACCGAGTGGACGCGTCGCATCGAGGCACAGTTCAAGGGCTTCGTGCGGAATGTCTATGTGGAGATCTCCGCCGCCGAGGCGGCGCCGCCGCGCCCCGGCGGGTGAGGGGAGCGTCAACAAACGGTTAACGATTTCGGTGGATAACTCCTGGAGTGCCGAGGAGTGCCAAGGTTCGCAAGGGTGTCGCGCATTCGGGAACCATCCCTCTCCAGAGGAGTTTCGAGGGTCCATGGGTTACGCCAAGCGCAAGGTTCGGCTGGTCGAGGAGACCGACGAGGCGTCGGTGCTCGATCAGATCGGGCGGCTCTATCTGGCGATCGGCCAGTGCCGGGGCAAGCCGGTCGCCGATTCCCGCACCGCGAAGCTTTTCGCGGCGGGCCTCCCCAAGATGGCGCAGAAGCTGATCGAGGAGGCGGCGGAAGTCGCGATCGAGGCGGTGCGCGGCCAGCGCGCCAAGCTCCGGGATGAGAGCGCCGATCTTCTCTATCACCTCGTCGTCCTCTGGACCGCCCTTAACATCACCCCCGAAGAGGTCTGGGAGGAGATGAAGCGGCGCGAAGCGATGATGGGCATCGCAGAGAAAGTGCCGAAGCGCTTGCAGAGCGCCTGAGCCGGCCCGCCGCCCGAAGCGGCGCCAGAACACGAAGTCCCTTTATTCTCCCGCGCGGTCCAGCTCGACCCGTGGCAATCTGCCGATGGAGCGCCGCGCTTCGGCGCCGCCAGCGGATCCCATCGCGCAAGGAGACTCCATGCGAGGCATCGTCATCGCCCTGTTCTTGGCACTTCTGTGCGGCCTCGGTGCTGCCGGCGGAGCGCAGGCGGCGCCTGCGGCGGCGGCCGGCCTCGTCAATCCCTCGGTCGGCGCGCAGCCCCTGCTGCAGGAGGCGCGCTATGTCCGCCGCTGCCGCACCGTCCACGTCTGGCGCAACACGCGGCATGGCCGCCGGCTGGTCCCGGTGAAGCGCTGCCGGCGCGTCTGGGTGCGCTGACCGCTAAAGCAGCGTCTGCCAGAAGCGCGAGAAGAATTCGTGCACCCGGCCCCAGAGCGGCCGGTGGCTCCAGGCTGCGAGCGTGACCTCGCCGGCGCTCTTGAGATCGTCCTGGAACATCGCCTCGAGCTGGGTCGCGGTGTCGGTGCCGAGGATGACGGCATCGATCTCGTTGTTGAAGAGCACGCTCCGGTGGTCGAAATTCGACGAGCCCACCTCGGACCAGACGCCGTCGATGACGGCGGTCTTCGAGTGCAGGATCGAGCCCTGGCGCTCGTAGATCTTCACGCCCGCCTCCAGCAGATCGTCATAAGCGGCGTGACCCGCCTCGAGCGCCAGATCTGAATCGCTCTCGCCCGGCAGCAGCAGGCGCACGTCGACGCCGCGCCGCGCCGCGCGGATCAGGTCGCGCCGCTCGTCGTGGGTGGGAACGAAATAGCCCGTGGTGAGCCAGATCCGGCTCTCGGCGTTGCGGATGGCGGTGAGCAGCGCGACGTAATACTCCGGCACCGCCTGGTCGGGGCTGCTGCCCAGGACCTGGATGACATCGCCGCCGGCGGTCTCCAGCTTCGGGAAGGAGCCCGCTTCCGACAGCGGCTTGCCGCCCTGCTTCTGCCAGGTGTCGAGGAAGAGGCGCTGCACCTGCGCGACGACGGGGCCGTGGATCTCCACGTCGGTGTCCCGCCAGAACAGCGCCGAGGTCTCGCGGCGCGCCGGGCTGCCGGCATAGAGCCGCTGCGTCGGCGGATTCATGTAGGCCTTGCTCATGTTCACGCCGCCGAGGATGGCGGTCCGGCCGTCGGCGACGAGGATCTTCCGGTGATCGCGGTCGTTGACCGAGGCGGGCGCGGTGGCGACGGGGTTGAAATCGACGAAGGAGACACCGGCCGCCTTGAGACGGTCGAACAGCGCCGAGGGCGTGTCGTCGGATCCGATGCTGTCGTAGATCACGTCGACGCTGACGCCGCGCTGCACCGCCTGCACGAGCAGGTCGCTGAGCCGCTGGCCGTCGTTCTCGAGGTCCTCGAAGATGAAATACTCGAGATGAACCTGCGACTTGGCGCCACGGATGGCGGCGAACATCGCCGGGATCGTGGCGCCGCCGTCGCGCAGCAGGGTCACCTTGTTGCCGGCGACCAGCGGGGTGTCGTCGAGGGCGCTCTCCAGGGCGAGGTGCCGTTCCAGCACCGTCGAATTCTGCGACTGCTGCTGCAACCTGGCGAGGATGGCCTTGCTCTGCGCCTCGCTGAGCGGCCCGTGGGCGCTCTCGACGGTCGGGTTGGGCCGGTCGACCGCGGCCTGATCGACGATGTCGTCCACATCAGGCGGCGTTGCGCAGGCGGCGAGAAGCAGCAGCGTCGCCGTTGCCGCGGCCATGGACGGACGGGGACGTCCGTCGCGGGGATCGATCGTCATGCGTCGATAACGCGCGACGGGCCGATCCCCGCTGTGGCAATTTTCTTATGATTCCGTGTCCCGGCGCTCAGCGCCGGGCGGCCAGCCAGTCCAGCATGATGCGGTTGAAGGTGTCGGGCCGCTCGACGTTCGGGAAATGCCGGGCATCGGCGATCTCCTCGTAGCGGCCGCCGGGAACGAGGCCGGCGAGGCGCTTGTTCTCGGCCGGCGGCGTGCCGGGATCGGCGGCGCCGCAGACGACGAGCACCGGGAGCTTCACGGCGGGCAGCTTGGACACGAAGTCGAAGTTCTGGATCGCCGCCGCGCAGCCGAGGAAACCCTGCGGCGTGGTCGCGGCGACCGTGTCCCGGAGCTGCTTCCAGCGCGCGGGCTTGGCAGGCCGGAACGCCTCGGTGAACCAGCGCTCCATGGTGCCGTCGGCGATCGGCGCCAGGGAATTCGCCTGCTTGACCGCAGCGGTGCGCGGCGCCCAGGCGGTCTTGGCGTCCGGCAGCGTCGCCGGCAGGGTGTCGCAGAGCATCGCCGATTTGACCTTCGCCGCATGTTCCGTGATGACGGCTTGGCCCAGCATGCCGCCGATCGAGAGCCCGATGAAATGCACGCGATCGAGGCCGAGGATGTCGATCGCCTGGGCGACGTCGCCGGCCAGCATGCTCATGGTGTAGTCGCCGGGCACCGGATCGCTGCCGCCATGGCCGCGCATGTCCAGGCGCAGCACGCGGTAGCCGGCGGCGAGGAGCGGCGGCAGCTGCTCCGCCCACATGCCGCTGTCGGAAGCGAGCGAGTGCGTGAAGCACACCACCGGCCCGGACTCCGGGCCAGTCAGGTCGCAATAGAGACGACGTCCGTCTAGGGGCAGCAGCATGGGTCTTGTCCTCCCGGATCATGCATGGAACAGCAGATAGTAAAGCACATAGAGCCAGCTGAAGAAGCCATCGATGATCGACCACAGCACGCTGTGGGTGCGCGACCAGGCAATCGCGATCGCCAGCGCGTTGCCGAAGCTGATGCCGTAGGTGACGCCGGACCGGTAGTAATAGGCGGCCATGTTCAGTTCTCCCGAGATCTGCCGAGGTGGCGCGGGCGAGCTTAATCGATGCCGCGCAGTTTGGCGCGCCGATTGCCCGTGCGCGGCGGAGCGTGCTAAGGCACGCCGCCGGCGGGGCGCGTCGAAGGGTCAGCACGGGATGAGCGGAACGGTGGTGGAACGCGACTTGCGGGAGACCGCGCCGACCCCGCCGCTGGTCAGCCTCGGCATGCTGTTCGGCGCCTTCCTCCGGATCACGCTCTCCGGGTTCGGCGGCACGCTGCCCTGGGCCCATCGCATCCTGGTGGACGAGCGGCGCTGGCTCAGCCCGCGCGAGTTCGTCGACGCCCTGAGCCTCTGCCAGTTCCTGCCCGGCCCCAACGTGGTGAACCTCTCCATCGTCGTCGGGCAGCGCTTCCGCGGCGTCGCCGGCGCGCTCGCGGCCTTCTCCGGCCTGGTCGGCGCGCCGTTCCTGATCGTGCTGGGCCTCGGCGTGATCTATAGCCGCTACGGCCATGCGCCCGTCATCGACCGCGCGCTCGCCGGCGTCTCCGCCTCGGCGGCGGGGCTGGTCTGGGCGATGGGGCTCAAGATGGCGCAGCACTTCCAGCGGGTTCCCCGCGCGGTGATCGTGACCCTGCTGGGGTTCTTCGCGGTCGGTGTCATGCAGTGGCCGATTCTGCCGGTGATCCTGGTGCTGACGCCGCTCAGCGTCGCCGCCGCCTGGGTGCGCCGATGAAGGACGACGTCTCGCTCTGGGCGATCGCCCTGCTGTTCGGCTCGCTGTCCCTGGTCGCGGTCGGCGGCGCCAATGTGGTGGTGCCGGAGATGCACCGCCAGGCCGTCGACATCGGCAACTGGATGAGCGACACCGAGTTCGCCAACCTCTACGCCATCGTGCGCGCGGCGCCGGGCCCCAACATGCTGATCGCCACCATGATCGGCTGGAAGGCGGCCGGCCTGCCAGGCGCCGTCGTCGCCACCGTCGCGATGTGCGGCCCCTCCTGCCTGCTGACCTATGGCGTGACCCGGGTCTGGCAGCGGTACCAGCACACGCGCTGGCGCGCCGCTGTCGAGGCGGGACTGGCGCCGGTGACGGTCGGGCTGGTGCTGGCGAGCGCCTACGTGCTGACCCGGGCGGCGGATGCCGACTGGCGCGCCGTGGCGGTGACCGCCGTCACCGCGGTCGTGGCGCTCGGGACCCGCCTCAACGCGCTCTGGGTGCTGGCGACCGCCGGCGTGCTGGGCGCCGCCGGCCTGCTCTAGCTAGGCGATCGCCGCGCGCTCGATGATGGCGCGGCAGTCGGCGCCCGCGGGCAGCGTGCCGAGCGCCGCCGGCGCGCCGCCCTCCAGCCGCGTCGCGCAGAACGCATCGGCCATGGCCGCGGGCGCATGGCGGATCAGCAGCGCCGCCTGCAGGCCGAGCGCGATCCGGCCGACGAGGCGGCGCGCCAGCGCTTCCTCCGTCGTCGCGTGCGCGGCGAGCTCGTCCTCCAGCCCGGCGAGAAAGACATCGAACGCCGCATGGCCGCCGCGGGCGCGCGCCAGCTCGGCGCGGAGCTGGTCGATCGTTTCCGGCGAGCGCCCCATCACGCGTCGCACGTCGAGGCAGATGACGTTGGCGGAGCCTTCCCAGACCGAGTTCACCGGCGCCTCGCGATAGAGGCGCGGCATGATGCTCTCCTCCACATAGCCGTTGCCGCCCAGCACCTCCAGCGCTTCCAGCGTCACCGACGGCGCGCGCTTGCAGGTCCAGTACTTGGTCACCGGCGTCAGCAGCCGCGCCAGCAGCGCCTCCGCAGGATCGCTCTCGCGGTCATAGGCGGCGGCGAGACGGAGCGTGAGCAGGGTCGCCGCCTCGCTCTCCAGCGCCAGATCCGCCAGCACGTTCATCATCACGGGCTGATCCACCAGCTTGCGCTGGAAGGCAGTGCGGTGCCGTGCGTGATGGATCGCCTGCGTCACCGCCTGGCGGATGAGGCCGGCGGAGCCGATCGCGCAGTCGAGGCGGGTGAGGTTGCTCATCTCGATGATGATGGGAATGCCGCGGCCTTCCTCGCCGATCAGCCAGCCCCACGCGTCCACGAGCTCGACCTCGGAGGAGGCGTTGGAGCGGTTGCCGAGCTTGTCCTTGAGGCGCTGCAGGCGGAGCCCGTTGCGCTCGCCGTCCGGCGTCCAGCGCGGCACCAGGAAGCAGCTCGGCCCCTTCGGTGCCTGCGCCAGCATCAGGAAGGCATCGCACATCGGCGCCGACAGGAACCATTTGTGGCCGGTGATGCGGTAGGCGCCGCCAGTGCCGTCCGCCACCGCCTCGGTCAGATTGGCGCGGAGATCGGAGCCGCCCTGCTTCTCCGTCATGCCCATGCCGAGGAGCGCGCCGGTCTTCTCCGTGGCCGGCCGGAAGCACGGGTCGTAGTCGCGCGAGAAGATCCGCGGCAGCCATTCCGCCGCAAGCCCGGCATGGCGCCGCAGCGTCGGCACCGAGCCGTAAGTCATGGCGATCGGGCAATAGGCGCCGCTCTCGATCTGCGTCAGCATGTAGGTGCCGGCAGCGCGCGCCACATGGGCGCCGGGCTTCGGATCGGCCCACGGCGAGCTGTGCAGGCCGTGCCGCACGCCGAGCGCCATCATCCCGTGCCAGGCCGGGTGAAACTCGATCTCGTCGCGGCGATTGCCGAAGCGGTCGAACGCGTGCAGCTCCGGCTTGTGGCGGTTGGCGGCGAAGCCGAGCTCGATGGTCTCCGCGCGTCCGAGCTCGGTGCCGAGCGCGTGCAGCTCCTGCATCGCCCAGCCAGCGCCCTCGCGGCCGACCGCCTCCTGCAACGCGCGGTCGCCCGCGAAGAGATTGTAATCCGCCAGCGGCGGCGGTTGATTCAGGACCTCGTGGGTCGGAGCGCCGCGGCGGATGGGTGAGGGGCTGGCCGGCATGGCCGGTTCTCCCGATGGCCTGTGCTGGCGGCGAGCCTAGCACGGGAGCCGCGAATGACGGTCATCCCTTGCCGCGGCCGAGGCTGAGCGGCCCGGCACCGAACATCGCGACGTAGAGCATGCCGCCCATGATGGCGAGATGCTCGTAGAAGGCCGCCATCTGCGGGGTGTATTGCGCGCCGCTCATATCCCAGAAGGCGTGAAAGACGCCAGCGAGCACGCCGGTGTAGATGAAGAAGGCGACGCCGGCGCAGCGAGCGCGGATGCCGAGGATGAGCATCAGCCCGCCGATCAGCTCGAGCGCGGCGGCCGCCCAGGCGAGGACCAGCGGATAGGGCAGGTGATGGGCGGCGATATTGTCGACGGTCCGCTCGATGCCGCTCACCTTGCGGATGCCCGCCGTGAAGAAGGGGCTCGCCAGCAGAATGCGGCTGACCAGCAGGAGCCAGGACTTGATATCGAGCATGCGGTCGCGGTCCTCGGAGCGGCAGTGGGTCGATGCGGCATCCAATCCGGCGCCACGCCGCCGACCGCTCATGCGGCGGAAAGTGTGGTATAGCCTCTGCCGATCTCGGGCAAATGCAATCCGATAACATCGTCATGGCTTCAGGGAATCCCAGCAGCGCACCGCCTTCCGGCGGATCACCGGACGGGTCGCGGCCGAGCGCCTATTTCCGCCCGGGCATGGTCGTGACGCCGACCTTCGTCGCGCCGCAGCCGGGCTCGACCGCCCCGCCGGCCTCACCGGCGCCGGAGACCGCGGCGGAGCTGCTCGGCCGCTTGCGCGGGCTCCATGGCGAGGGCCGCGTCGCGGTCGATCTCGACATGAAGCGGCTGATGCACATCGACAGCCCCGTCGCCTACGAGGCGGACAGCAACCAGTGGGTCTACGGCCTCCTCGCGCTCACCTCGGCGCTCTGGTACCTCCTCGGTTACAAGGTCGGTCTCGCCACCGCCGCGGTGAGCCTCGCGCTCTATCTCAGCCTCGGCAAGATGATCGTGCGCCGTCGAATTGCCGGCCGCGTGCGCGGGAAGGCGATGGACGATGAAGCGCACTGGCGCAAGCTCTGGGATTTCGGCGGCGTGACCCTGCGCGAGACCGCCGACTCGCGGGCGCGTTGCGCCGCGCCGGCGGACAACTGGATGGAATTCGTTCGCCGCTTCGGCCACGACTGAGCGCGATCATGGCGGTTTCGCCACAATCTCCAGGAGTCGTCGTGCGATTCGCGACCACGACTCACTGATGACACGACTGCGCGGCGATGGCGAGCAGCGCGGTTTCTGATATAAGGCGGCATTCGCACCTAATGGCGAGGACGCACATGGTTCGCAAAAGTGCGCTGTTCGTCCTGGCGGTGAGCACGCCTCTCGTGCTCGCCGCTTGCGGCGACACGACGGAAGATCGGGCAGTGAGCGGCGCCGGCATCGGCGCGGCAAGCGGCGCGGTCATTGGTGCCGTGACGGGCATCGGTCCCGTGGGTGGAGCGTTCCTGGGTGCCGCCGTCGGCGGCGCCGCCGGCGCGCTCACCGATTCGAGTCAGGTCAATCTGGGCCAGCCGGCCTGGCGCAGCGGCTCCTCCTCATCGTCGGCGCCGCCGCCGGCGTCGACCTCCGCGGCGCCAGCACCGGCGCCTGGCACGCAGGTCGCGAGCCTGCCGCCGGAGACGCCGACCAGCAGCTACGACCCGACGACGGTCCGCAACATCCAGGCGGGGTTGCAGCGCCTGGGCTACGATCCCGGCCCGGCCGACGGCAATTTCGGCAGCCGGACGGATACGGCGAGCCGGCGCTATCAGCAGGATAACCACCTGCCTGTCGATGGCGTGCCGACGGCGTCGCTCTGGGACCAGATCAGGGCGAAGATCAACGGCTGACCGCGCGCCGCTGAGTTTGGCGT
>DATKPX010000076.1:0-8423 GCA_035523855.1 Allostellaceae bacterium | reverse complement strand
TGAGCCTCGAGCGGGTGCTGGCGGGCTTCGGCACCGGCGCGGTGGTCGGCACCCTCCTCGGCCTCGGCATGGGCTACAACCGCAAGGTAGAGGCGATCTTCAGCCCGCTGGTGGAGTTCTTCCGCCCGCTGCCGCAGCTCGCTTACCTCGTGCTGCTCATCGTCTGGTTCGGCATCGACGAGACGCCGCAGATCATCCTGCTGTTCCTGACCGCGCTGCCGGTCTCGGCGATCGCCGCCATGGACGGCGTCAAGAGCGTCTCGCTGCAGCGCGTCCAGGCGGCGCGCGCGCTCGGCGCCAGCGAGTGGCAGGTGTTCTGCCACGTGATCTTTCCCTCGGCGCTGCACGAGATCTTCACCGGCGCCAGGCTCGCGATCGGCGTCGTCTATGCGACCCTCATCGCCGCGGAGATCATCGCCGGCAGCACCGGGCTCGGCTGGATGATCCTCGATGCCGGCCGCTTCCTGCGCTCGGACTACGTCTTCGTCGGCATCATCGTCATCGGCCTGATGGGCCTGCTGCTCGACCGCCTCCTGCTCGCGGTCGAGCATCGCGTCGTGCACTGGGCGGGGAAAGACTAAGAAGGAGGGGAACCATGACAACCAATCGGCAGGGACCAGGGTTGCTGAACCGGCGCACATTCCTCGCGACCGCGACGCTCTCGGGCGCGGCGCTCGTCTCGGCGCTGCCGTCGCGGGCGCTGCTCGCCGCCGGCAAGGCGCCGGACACCGTGCGGGTGATGTTCTTCGTCGAGACCAAGCCCACCATGATCGCCAAGGGCCAGGGTTGGTTCGAGAAGATGGCCGGCGGCAAGATCAACTGGACCGAGGCCGGCAGCGGCGCCGAGATCAACACCGCCTTCGCCGCCAAGTCGGTGGATATCGGCCTTGCCATCGGCTCCTCGCCCACCGCCGCGGGGATCAGCCAGAAGCTGCCCTACGAGCTCATCGGCATGGTCGACAACATCGGCCCGGCCGAGGACATGATCGTGCGCAAGGGCGCCAACATCAAGACGGCGGCCGACTTCAAAGGCAAGAAAGTGGCGACGCCTTTCGGCTCGACCTCGCATTTCCGCCTGCTGGGCTTCCTCAAGACCAACGGGCTCACAGAGAAGGACGTCACCGTCCTCGATCTCAAGCCGGATGCCGAGGTCGCCGCCTGGACGCGCGGCGACATCGACGCCGCCTATGTCTGGAGCCCGGCCAAGTCGAAGATGCTGGAGGCGGGCGGCGAGCATTTCGAGACCTACAAGAAGCTCGACGCCGCCGGCTACGTAATCGCCGACCTCATCGTCGCCGGCACCGAGTTCAGCAAGGCCTATCCGGACGCTGTGACCGGGTTCCTGCACGCCTACCGCGACGCGCTCGGCCTCTGGAAGTCGAAGCCGAAGGACGCCGCCGACATCGTCGCCAAGCAGGCGGGCGTCACCGCCGACGTGGCGACGCGGGACATGGAGGAGTACGACTTCGTCACCTTCGAGCGCCAGCTCGGCCCCGACTGGCTCGGCCCGCCCGGCAAGCCCGGCAAGTTCGCCACCGTGCTCAAGAGCACCGCCGACTTCCTGGTGGCGCAGAAGAGCATCCGCTCGGCGCCGGGCCTCGAAGCGTTCCAGAAGGCGATCAACACCACCTTCATGTCGAAGGCGGCGAAAGCGTGAGATAAGGATCAGCCGTAGAGCCGGGCACCGAACCGATAGCGCGCGATGGCGAAGGCGACAACCGCCAGCGCGGCGACATAGGCGAGATGCCCGGCCGCGGCCCAGGGATCGAGCGCGAAGCCGGCGGTGAGCGGCCGCACGACGGCGATGAGATGTGTCATCGGCAGGGCCCAGGCGATGATCCGCACCACGACCGGGAAGCGCCCGACCTCGAAGAAGGTGCCGGAGAACATGAACATCGGCGTCACCCAGAAGGTGAAGAAATAGGCGAAGATGTCCCAGGTCTTCGCGTGCGCCGTGGCGACGAGGCCGCAGCAGGCGAAGCAGATCGCACCCAGCGCCAGCACGGGTATCGCCAGCAGCGCGCCCAAGGGGCTCGCGACGCCGCCCCAGAGCGAGCCCACCACGATCACGCAGCAGGCGGAGAACAGCCCCTTGGTGGCGGCCCAGGACATCTCGCCCAGCATCAGCTCGGTGAGCGTCACCGGCGTCGCCAGGATCGCATCCCAGGTGCGCTGCAGGCTGAAGCGGGCATAGACGCTGACGGTGGATTCGAAGCTCGCGGCGAACATCGCGCCGTAGCACATCATTCCCGGGATGACGAAGCTGAGATAGCTCAGCCCGCCGACCTGGTCGACCACCGCGCCGAGCCCGTAGCCGAAGGCGAAGAGGAAGATCAGGGGATCGAGCACGTTGGTGCAGAGCGATGGCCCGATGAGCCGCCGCCAGACCAGCGCGTTCCGCCGCCACACCGCGTGGCTGTAGCGGTTGACGGCGGGGAAATCCGTGTGGGCGGTCATCTCATCCTCCCTGGCGCAGGCCGTGGCCGGTAAGGCGCAGGAACACGTCCTCGAGATTGGCGTGCCGCCGCAGGAACGTGGCGTCCGCCGGCAGCCGCCGCGTCACCTCGGCGGGATCGTTGGCGTAATAGAGCACGGCATCGCCGACATCGTTGCGCTCGAGCCCCTCCTCGGTGAAGCCCGCGGGCAAGGGCTTGGCGATCTCGAACACGTGGCCGCGCACATGGCGGTCGATGAGATCCTGCGGCGAGCCCTCGTCCAGGATGCGGCCGCCGTCGATGATGATGATGCGGTCGCAGAGCCGCTGCGCCTCGTCCATATAGTGGGTGGTGAGCAGCAGCGTCTTGCCTTCGCGCTTCAGGTCGAGGAGTCGCCGCCAGATCAGCACCCGCGCCTGCGGATCGAGGCCGGTGGTCGGCTCGTCGAGGATGATGAGCTCGGGATCGGCGATGAGGGCGCGCGCGATGATGAGGCGGCGCTTCATGCCGCCGGAAAGCTGCATCACTTTGGCGCCGCTGCGCTCGGCGAGCTGCATGAAGTCGAGGAGCCGCGGCACGCGCGTCGCGAGATCGCCGGCGGAGCGGCCGAAATACCGGCCATAGACCTCGAGGTTCTGGCGCACCGAGAGGTCGGGATCGAGATTGTCCTCCTGCGGCACCAGGCCCACGCGCTCGCGCATGGTGCGGCCGAGCGCCTCCGGCGCCTCGCCGAAGAGGCGGAGCTGTCCGGCACTGGGCTCCGCCAGCGCCATGATCATGCGCATGATGGTGGTCTTGCCGGCGCCATTCGGTCCCAGCAGCCCGACGCAAGTACCGGCCGCGATGGCAAAGCTCACGCCGCGCACGGCATGAACGTCGCCGTAGCGCTTCTCCAGCTCCCGGATCTCGATCACCGGCGTGGCGGCGGCGGCTCGTCCTTCCACCGAGACCCTCCCTTCATGCTCCCTGCGGGGGCGGAGCCTTATCAAGAATCGCCGCGAAAAGGAACCCGCCCGCAAGAGCGCGGGCGCTGGTCCGCGGGACGTGCGAGGATGAGCCCTCACCGATGACACTTTCCCATGCCTGACGCCTTCGTCGAATTCGCCGCCCTCTCGGTCCAGTACCCGTCCAAGGATGGGGCGGTGCATGCGCTGGAGGCGATCGACCTCGCCTTCGCCGCCGGCGATTTCGTCTGCATTGTCGGTCCTTCCGGCTGCGGCAAGACCACGCTGATGCAGACCCTGGCCGGCTTCCTGAAACCGACCGCCGGCAGCGTGCGGCTCAACGGCGCGCCGATCACCGGTCCCGGACCCGACCGCGGGGTGGTGTTCCAGCAACCGGCGCTCTTCCCCTGGAAGACGGTGCTCGGCAACGCGGAATTCGGCCCGATGGTGCTGGGACGCGGTGCCCCCGAGCGGCGCGCGAAGGTCGAGCACTATCTCCGCCTGGTCGGGCTCTGGGACTTCCGCAACCGCTACCCCTATCAGCTCTCCGGCGGCATGCAGCAGCGCCTTGCCATCGTGCGCGCCCTCGTCAACGATCCCAAGGTGTTGCTGATGGACGAGCCTTTCGGCGCCCTCGATGCGCTGACGCGGGAGAAGATGCAGGAGGAGCTGCACGCGGTCTGGAAGCGCACGCGGATGACCGTGGTCTTCATCACCCACAGCGTCGAGGAGGCAGTCTATCTCGGCACCGAGGTGGTGGTGATGTCGCCGCGCCCCGGCCGCATCGTCGAGCGCGTCACGGTGCCGTTCTCGCGCGCCGCCGGCGACCGCGACATCCGCGCCATCAAGGCCAGCCCCGACTTCGTCGCCACCCGCGAGCGCATCCTGGGCTTCATCTGGACGAGTGCCGAGGGATGACGGACTGTCAATCCCGCCGCAAAGCGGGCACAATACACCCGTTGACCGCTTGGAGATCTTGATGCCCCTGCTCGATCCGCTCGGCCGCCGAACGCATCGTCGCCGTCTCGTTTCCCGCGCGCCGGATCGCCGGCATCACCATCCGGATTTCGACAAGAAGGGCCTGCAGGGCTGGCGCGCCACCCATCGTGAGGGCGAGATCCCCGGCACCGCCTGGCAGGCGGAGCGGGAATGGGCGCTGAAGATGGGACTATCCGGCGCCGACAGCCTCACCGATCGCGGCATCCCGACCTTCGCCCGCGGCGAGCTCCCGCATTATGCGGGCATCAACACCTTCCTCAAATCGCCTTACGTCGAGAACGTCCGCGACGTCGGCAAGTACCAGGCCGCCGTGCTGGGCGTGCCCTTCGACAGCGGCACCACCTATCGGCCCGGCGCCCGCTTCGGACCCCAGGGCATCAGGCGCATCTCCGCGCTCTACACGCCCTACAATTTCGAGATGGGCGTCGATCTGCGCGAGCAGATGACGCTCTGCGACGTCGGCGACGTCTTCACCATCCCGGCCAATCTGGAGAAGACCTTCGACCAGATCAGCCGCGGCGTCGCGCATGTGTTCTCACAGGGCGCGCTGCCGATGATTTTGGGCGGCGATCATTCCATCGGCTTTCCGACGGTGCGCGGCATCGCCCAATGCACCTCCAAGCGCATCGGCATCGTGCATTTCGACCGCCACGCCGACATCCAGGAGAAGGATCTCGACGAGCGCATGCACACGACGCCGTGGTTCCACGCCACCAACCTGCCGAACGTCTCGCCCAAGAACCTGGTGCAGATCGGCATCGGCGGCTGGCAGGTGCCGCGCGAGGCGGTGGCGGTGGCCCGCGAGCGCGACACCACCATCATCACCATGCGCGACGTGGAGCAGCTCGGCATCGCGAAGACCGCCGAGATCGCCCTCGAGATCGCCTGGAAGGACGCCGACGCCGTCTATATGAGCTTCGACGTCGATTCCGTCGATTGCGGCTTCGTGCCCGGCACCGGCTGGCCGGAGCCCGGCGGCTTCCTGCCGCGCGAAGCGCTGGGCCTGGTGGGCTTGATCGCGCGCGAGGGGATCTGCGGCCTCGAGGTCGTCGAGGTGGCGCCACCCTACGACACCTCCGACATCACCGCGCTCTTCGCCACCCGCATTATCGTCGACACGCTCGGCTCCCTCGTTGCCAACAACAAGCTCGGCGCCCACAAGGCGATCATCGACAAGCCGGTGAGCTACTGATGCCGCACGATCATCCCCATCACCACGTCGAGCCGGTGCTGGAGACGCCCGGCCCCGGCCACAACGGCGCGCGCCGCCAGCCCGCTGCCTGGCAGGCGCCGAGTTCCAGCTCAGGCGCATCCACGCCGACGGAGTCCGACTTCGACCTGGTGGAGAAATCCTTCTGCGAGCTGGCGCTGGTCGCGAGCGATGCCACCAGCTTCCTGCGGCTTGCCGGCGTACCCTTCGTCACCCGCCGCGGCGACGGGCCGGTGCTGCGCCTCCTCTCCTACCGCATCGAGCACGAGGCCGAGGTGGGCGCGATCGCGCCGGGCTTCGACGCCGCCGATCCCGTCTACCATCCGCTGCCGGGCGCCCGCGTCAACCGCCGCCAGCGGCTGTGGTTCGTCTACCACAACGCCGAGGGCGTGACGGAGCTCTCGCTCGCCGAGGCGCGCGGCCTGCCGGAGCTGCTGCGGTCCTGAGACTGCAGAACAAATCTCGCGTCCTTCCCTACCGCTTCCCCATCATCTCCGCATAGCGGTCGGCGCGGGTCTTGCCGGGGTCGAAATAGCCGGCCCGCGCCGAGGCGCCGACCAGATTCACGATCAGCCGTCCGGCGGCGAGGCACGAGAGCTGGTTCACGTCCGCCGACGGCGTGATCTCCACGATGTCCATGCCGACGAGCCTGCCCTTGCGGGCGAGGCCGTGAATCAGCGTGTGCATCTGATGAAAGGTGACGCCGCCCGGCGCCGGCGCGATCACCGCCGGCATGACGGAGGGATCGAGACCGTCCGCATCGATGGTGAGATAGTAGCGGCCGCCGCTGGGTATGCGCTCCAGCACCGCCTTCATGCCGATGTCGTGCAGCTCGTGGGCGGGGATGAGATGGCAGCCATGGGCGCGCGCCGCCTCCACCTCCTCGGCGCGCGCGCTGCCCTGGGAGCGCAGCCCGATCTGGAAGATCTCGCCGATATGCGCCATCTCCGACGCGCGGCGGATCGGGCTCGAATAGCCCTCGCGGGCGCCGTTCACCTCGTCGCGGAAGTCGAGATGGGCGTCGATGTGGACGAGGGTGATGGGCGCCGCGCCTTCATAGGCGCGCAGCACCGGGATCGGCACGCCGTGATCGCCGCCGAGGGTGACCGGGATGGCGCCCGCCTGCAGGATCTTGCGCGCCACCGTCTCGGCGCGCCGGTAATGGCCGGATAGATCGCGGAAGTCGCCGCGCACGTTGCCGACATCGACCATCCGCACGTCGCGGCCGGCGAAGATCGGACCGCCGAGATCGAAATCATAGCTGCCGGCCGCCCGCGAGACGAGAAATGTCGCCGCGCGCACCGCATCCGGCGCCTTGGTCTGGTCGTTGGTGACCTCGTCGATGGTGTAGGGATCGCCATAGGGAATGCCGAGCACCGCGACATGAGCGTCGAGGCTGTCGAGATCGGTCACCAGAGGCGAATAGAGGAAGGTCTCATGCCCTTTTTTCGGTGGCACGGTCAGCGGCAATGTCATGGGGACTTCCTTCTTGATCGAGCGATGAACACGGGGCCTCGTCTGCTCCTATGATAGAGCCTTCCGCGACGGCCCGGCATAGGGTTTGCGGAGCCGCAGAAACACCAGAGGGAGGAGTCCATGTTCGAACGCAGCCAGGCCTTCAAGCAGCGGGTCAACCGGCCCTTCGTCGGCATCCCGTCCTTCCTGCGGTCGCGGATCGCCGACGATCCGGAGAAGGCCGAGGGCGCCATCGCCATCATGGGCGTCCCCTTCGACGAGGGATCGCCGTTCCTCGCAGGCTCGCGGATGGGGCCGCGCTCGCTGCGCGAGCATTCCCTCCGCTTCGTCTCCGGCTCGGCCGGCTACTACAATCCGGAGACGCGGCGGCTCTACCTTGATGAGGAGATCAAGCGGGACCTGATCGTCGATGCGGGCGACGCCGACGTGCTGCCCACCAACGTGGAGAAGACCTTCGAGAACGTCACCGCGATGACGCGGGCGCTGATCGAGCGGAGCGCCCTGGTGGTGGTGCTGGGCGGCGATCATTCCATCACCTTCCCGATCGTCCGTGCCTTCAGCGAGCCGCTGCACGTCATCCACTTCGATGCCCATTCCGACTACGCGCCCTTCATCCACGATCTGCGCTTCACCAACGCGCACGCCTTCCGCCACATTGCGCCGATGCTGCATGTTCAGAGCCTGACCCAGGTGGGCATCCGCAGCCTCCGCCATTCGCCGGCGCAGATCGAGGACTCCATCAACGACGGCAACCGCGTCGTCACCATGAGCGAGTTCCGCCGTCTGACGCCGGAGGGCATCGCCGCCGTCGTGCCGGCGGGCGCCGCCTGCTACGTCAGCATCGACGTCGACGTCCTTGATTTGTCGCTGGTGCCGGGCTGCGTCTCGGCGGAGCCCAACGGCATGACCTATGCCGAGCTGCGCGACACGCTGAAGGCGATCGCGGAGCGCACCACTGTCGTGGGATTCGACTTCGTCGAGGTGAATCCGCAGCTCGACATCGGCACCGGCGTCACCTCCTATCTCGGCGTGCACACGGTGATCGAGTTCCTCGGCCACATCTGCGAGCAGCCCTGGTGGACCGCAAAGCGCGATCGCTGGATGGCGCGCGCCCGCTAGCCGAGGGGGAGAGCCCCCGCGCGCCTAGGGCCGCGTCTGGGCGTCGTGCTTCTGCCGGTAGATGCGGTGGCTCTGATGGTTGTCGGCGGTCTGGACGCGGTGCTGCTCGCGCGGGCCGACATGGCCGTCGCGGCCAGCGCGCGCCTCGCGCTTGGCCGTATGCGCCTGGCCGCGCTCGAGATGCGCGGTCTCGCGATTGGTGAGCGCGCCCGACTGCACTCCCTGGTGGATGCGGCTCTG
>DATKPX010000075.1:0-7534 GCA_035523855.1 Allostellaceae bacterium | reverse complement strand
GGCGGCGATGGCGCCGCCGCTGACGCCGCCATCGCCGGCACCGTTGCCGCGGGCACCGTCATCGCCGCCGCCGTCATCGCCGCCCCTTTCATCGTCAGCGCCACAGTCGGCACCGGCGCGGCGGCAGCCGCTGCCGCGGATCGAGAGCGACGAGCGTCCGGCGACCTCGGTCGGCTGGCGGCCGCGGCGCAGCCTCCTCTACGTCCTGGCCGCCGGAGTGGGCGTGGCGGCGGCAGTCGCGCTGCTGCTGCCCTTGGGACAAGTCTTGCAGTCGCCGCCCGCCGCGACGGCGCCGACCCCCCGCGTCAGCGTCGAGATCGCGCCGCCGGCGCCGCCGCCCGCGCCCGCGGTTGCCGCGCCATCTCCGGCGCCCGCGCCACCGCCGCCCGTCCTCGCCGCGCCTGCACCGCCGCCACCCAGCGCGCCGTCACCGCCGGCCGAGCCGACAACCGCCGCGGCGCCGCCGCCAGCAGCGCCCGCGAGCCCACCGCCGACCGTCGCGCCCGCGCCGGCAGCGGTCGCGGTTGCGCCGCCGATGCCGCGCCTGGAGACGCCGCCCGTGAGCGCCGCGCCCGTGCCCGGCAAGCCGCCGCCGCCGCAGACCGCGACCACCGCGCCGGCGCGGCCGCCGGCGAAGCCCGCGGTGCCGAGCGCGGCGGTGACGAAGGCGCGTGTGGCGCCAGAGGACGCCGTGCGGACGCCCGAGCCGGCGGCGAGCAAGAAAACGGCGAAGCCCGGGACGCCGGAGACCGCGACCCGCGATGATCGCACGCGCCGCCGCGAAGCGACGGCGCCGGAGAAGCCACCGGAGGAGACGGTGACGATCGATGGCGTCACCTATGTCAAAGGACGCGAGCCGCAGCAGCTCGGCGCCTCCGCCTCCGCCGCCGCTCCGGCGGAGACCGCGCCACCCGCGGCCGCTGCGCCCGAGGCGGCGCCCACGCCGACGTCCAAGGCCCCCGCCGATGACGAGGAGTTCGACGCGATCAAGCCGGCCGGGCCGCCGCCCTCCTGAGCGTTCTGTCCATGATCGTGCCCGACCTTTCCGATCTCCCCGCGCGCATCGAGGGCGCCGCCGCCTGGTACGGGCCCGAGATGGCGGCGCGCTCCGACTGGATCGAGGTGCTGACGCCGGCGGAAGGCGCGGAGGTGATGGCTGCCACCGAGCGCCTCGCCGCCGCCGGCATCGACATCGCCGCGATTCGCGCGGCGGATTTTCCGCTGCCGCTGCTGGCGCCGCGGCTCGCCCGCATCTCCCGTGACGTGCTCGACGGCCGCGGCTTCGCCCTCATCCGTGGCCTCGCCATCGATCCCGCCGACATCCGCCGCGCGGCGATCGCCTTCTTCGGCATCGGCAGCCACTTCGGCGCGGCGCGGGCGCAGAATGCAAAGGGGCATGTGCTGGGCCACGTAAGGGATCTCGGCCGCAGCAGCGCCGATCCCAACGCGCGCATCTACCAGACGCGGGAGCGCCAGACCTTTCACACGGATTCCGCCGACATCGTCGGGCTGATCTGCCTCAGGACCGCGAAGTCGGGCGGCCTCTCGGCGCTGGTGAGCGCGGTCACGATCTACAACGAGTTCCGCCGCCGGCGTCCGGATCTGCTGCCGGCGCTCTTCGCGCCGATCGAGACCGACCGCCGCGGCGAGGTGCCGGAGGGCGCCAAGCCTTATTTCCGCATTCCCGTCTTCAGCTGGCACCGGGGGCTGCTGTCGGTGATCTATCAGCGGCAATACATCGAGAGCGCGCGGCGCTTTCCCGACGTGCCGCCGCTGACGCCGCAGCAGATCGAGGCGCTCGATCTTTTCGATGCGCTCGCCAACGACCCTGCGCTCGCGATGCACATGGAGTTCCGCCCCGGCGACATCCAGCTCGTGCACAATCACACGCTGCTGCATGACCGCACCGGCTTCGAGGACTGGCCGGAGCCGGAGCGCAAGCGCCACCTGCTGCGTCTCTGGCTGGCGCCGCCGACCGCGCGCGCGCTGCCGCCGGCCTTCGCCGAGCGCTACGGCTCGGTCGCTCCCGGCGATCGCGGCGGCGTCAGCGTGCCCGGTCTTCGCCTCAACGCGCCGCTGGCGGCGAGCTGATCGATCGGCCGCGCCAACAATTGACATGAGCCGGCGCGCGATGCCGCGCGCAGTATGCCGCCGCTCATCGCGCTCTAATGTCTGGGATTTTATCCATCTTCCGCATGGCTCGCGCCCGACTCCCTTCCCCTGAGGCGACGGTCGAGGCCGGGCACTCGGCCAAGCTCGACGTGATCAACGGTCTGCGCGGCATCGCCATCTGCGGCGTGGTCTGGCAGCATCTCTTCTCGCTCTATTTCAAGCCCGGCAGCGGCCACTATCTTTTCGGCGATGCCGGCGCGCCGTATTTTTTTCTTTCCTACGGCTGGATCGGCGTGCAGCTGTTCTTCCTGCTCTCCGGCTTCGTGCTGTTTCTGCCGATCGCCGAGAGACGCGCGGCGCTGGCGACGCGGCGCGACTGGCTCACTTTCTATCGCCGCCGCGCGCAGCGACTGCTGCCGCTCTACTACATCGCGGCGCTGCTCTGCCTGGTGCTGAACCAGGACGCGCCGGTGCAGGAGACCAAGTTCCTGCTCGAGCTCGGCGCCATCGCCGGTGCGCTCTTCACTTTTTCGCCGCACGGCTTCGAGCCCTATTTCAATCCGCCGCTGTGGTCGTTGGGTGTCGAGATCTGGTTCAGCATCCTCTTTCCGGTGATCGCGCTCGCGCTCCGGCGGCTCGGCGCCGTGCGGCTGCTGGCGCTCGCCATGGCGCTCGCCTGGATCTCGCGCTATCTCGGCAACGTGCTGCCGGCGGAGGGTCCGCTCGGCGTCCAGCCGCTCACCATCGGCCTGCCCGCCAGCCTGGAGATCTTCATCGCTGGCATGGTGCTGGCGGAGCTTTTCGCCGCGCGGCCGCGGGGCCTGCCGCTGGTGCGACGGCCCGCTCTCGTCTTCCTTGCCGGCGTCCTGCTGGTCGCGATCGCGGTCTCGCTGCAGCAGCTCTCGGCGGCGGATCTCGCGGTGCCGATCGTCTTCCCCGACATCCTCACCCTCGGCTTCGCGCTGATCGCGGCGGCGCTGTTGTCGATGCCGGCGGGCGCGCTCAAGGCGCTGTTCGCCAACCGGCCGATCCAGCTGCTCGGCATGATGTGCTTCAGCCTCTATGTCTGGCACGAGCCGCTGCTGCGCCATGTCTTCAAGGCGGACATGGCGCCGCTCGACGGTCTCGCGCGGACGCTGCCCGCCTATCTCGGCCTGCTGCTGACGGTCGGCGCGCTCTCCTATCGCTACATCGAGTTCGGCCGCGTCGCCGACTGGCGCTCCCTGTTCCTGATCGAGCGCAAGCGCGCGGTGGTCGCCGCACCGGCGCCCGTCGCCGCGGTGGCGGATCAGACCGCGACCGGCGCCTCGCTCTAGCGGGCGCTGCCGAGCCTGGGCAGCGGCAGCCGCAGATCATGGGCGGCGAGCGCGGCGCCGAGGGCGCGCGCGGCAGCGGCCAGCCGCGGCCGCAGTTCCACCCGCACCAGCCAGCAGAGATGGGCATCGAGCCAGCTCGCATCCTCCGTCTGCGCGACGGCAAGGAGGGTGAGGAGCCGGCGCTCGTCGCCGGTGAGGCGGAGACAGCCGGGATGCCCGACGCAAAGCCGCCGCCTTCCGCCATAAGCGAGCAGGCCGAGAAATGCCCGGAACGTAGCAACGGTCTCGGCGCCGTCGGCGCCGCAGGCGCCAAGGAACTCGCGGTCGACGAGCGGGCAGGGATAGCCCTGCCGCGCGAAGCGGCGCAGCGACCAGACCAGCAGGTGCTCGCCATAGCCGAGCGCGAGAATATCGGCTTGCGGTCGGACCTCGCCGTCCTCGCCTGAGATGATGAGCTCGGTATCGCACGGGGTCATCGGCGCAGCCTAAATGAGAATGAGATGCAATTGCAAGTGGTCAGCGGCGCGCGCTCCCATTTCCCGCGCTGGCGCAGGAGCGTCGAGATCATGCGGCGCGCAACCCGCGGCGGGGCACCGCCGTTCCCCTGCGAACTGGCTCAGGAGGACACGGTGGATCCGACGGAAGAGGAAATTCGCGAATTGGCCTATCGGCTCTGGGAAGAGGACGGCTGTCCCGAGGGGCAGGCGCTGGAGCACTGGGCGCGGGCGCGCAGGATGCTGCGCAACGGCGCGCGCAAGAGGGCGGACGAGCCCGGCGCCAGCGTCGACGAGCAGATCGAGGACTCGTTTCCGGCCAGCGATCCGCCCTCGTACAACGCGGGCGGCAAGCTCGGCGCGCCGAGAGGCAACAAGAGCAGCAAGAGCTGACGGCCGGCCGAGACCAGCGAGGCGCGCAGGCGAGAACGGGGACCGCGGAGTTTCTTCCGCGGTCCCCGTCGCGTCAGGCGGCGTCCACCAGCACGATCTCGGAATCCTCGAGGGCCTTGATCTTCACCACGGCCTCCTTCGAGATCGCGGCGCCGTCGCGGGCATCGATGCGGACGCCGTTCACTTCCACCGCGCCGCTCGCCGGCACCAGATAGCCGTGGCGCTCATCGCCGAGCACGTAGCCCACCTGCGCGCCGGCCTTCAGCGTGGCGCCGAGCACGCGGGCGTTGGCGCGGATCGGCAGCGCGTCGGCGTCGCCGGCGATGCCGCTCGCGAGCGTCACCAGCCGGCCCGCGCGATCGCCTTTCGGAAAGGCCTTGGCGCCCCAGCCGGGCTGCCCGCCGCGGCGATCGGGCAGGATCCAGATCTGGAAGATCCTGGTCGGCACCGGCTCCAGATTGTACTCGGAGTGCCGGATGCCGGTGCCGGCGCTCATCACCTGCACGTCGCCCGCCGGCGTCCGGCCCTCGTTGCCGGTGCTGTCCTTGTGGCTGATCGCGCCCTCGCGGACATAGGTGATGATCTCCATGTCCTGGTGCGGGTGCGGCGGGAAGCCGGTGTCGGGGGCGATCTCGTCGTCGTTCCAGACGCGGAGCCTGCCATGGCCCATGCGATCGGGGTCGAAATAATCCGCGAACGAGAAATGGTGCTTGGTCTGCAGCCAGCCATGGTCGGCGCCGCCGAGGCTCGCCAGGGGTCTCCGCTCGATCATTCTTTCCTCCGTCTCTCGAATGAAAAGGCTCGTTGCCGGTTAATTTGGCCTCGACAGGCTCCTATAAAAATAGAAACTATGGAAACCCATCGTTTCCGGACTTGAATGGCTGGACTGCCCGATCTCGAAGGCCTCGCGATCTTCGCCAAGGTGGTGGAGGCGCGCTCCTTCGCCGGCGCCGCAACGGCGCTGCGGCTCTCGAAGGCGACGGTCTCGAAGGCGGTGAGCCGGCTCGAGACGCGGCTGGCCACCCGGCTCTTCAACCGCACCTCGCGACGGCTCGCCCTCACCGAGGCCGGGCGGCGGCTCGCCGAGCGCGCGGCGCGCATCCTCGCCGAAGGCGAGGCGGCCGAGGACGAGACGCTGGCGCAGTCCGCCGGCCCGCGCGGCCTCATCCGCCTGGCGGCGCCGATGTCCTTCGGCCTGGTCGAGGTGGCGCCGCTGCTGCCCGAATTCCTGGAGAGCTATCCGGAGATCACGGTCGATCTTCACCTGAGCGACGCGACCATCGATCTCATCGGCGACGGGTTCGACGCCGCGCTCCGCATCGCCGCGCTGCCGGACTCCTCGCTGGTGGCCCGGCGGCTCTGCGGCATCGCCCGCATCCTGGTCGGCTCGCCCGCCTATCTCGCCAAGCGCGGCCGGCCGGCCCATCCGCTCGAGCTCGGCGAGCACGCCTGCCTCGGCTACACCTATCTGCCGAATCCCGACATCTGGCGCTTCACCAATGCCGCCGGCGAGGAAGCGGTGGTGCGGCCCGCCGGCCCGCTTCGCGCCAACAATGCCGACGCGCTGATGCCCGCGCTCATCGCCGGATTGGGTTTCGCGGTGCAGCCGGATTTCATCGTGCGCGATGCGCTCAAGGACGGGCGGCTGGAGGCGGTACTGCCGGGCTGGTCGCTCCGCGCCAGCGCCCTTCATTTCATCACGCCGCCGGGCGGGCCGCGCGCGCAGCGCGTCGAGGCGCTCGCCGAGTTCCTGCAGAAGCGCCTGGCGCGGCCGGAGCGCCGCGCCGAATCCTCGCCGCGCCGGCGATAATCCCGCTACACTCGCGCCACCGTCGTTTTCCCGAACCTCGAGAGCGCGCCTATGCATCGCCGCACCGCCCGCACCGATCCGGTCTCCGATACGCGGGGCGGGAAGGCGGGCTAGGCCGCGGCGCGCCGGCGTCGATGCCGATCGTCGCGATCGCGAAATGGGCGGCGCTCGCCGCGCTCTCCCTGCTGGCGGGCTGGCTGCTGGAGCGCGCGTCGGTACCGGCGGCGCTGCTGCTGGGGCCGATGGTGCTGGGGATCGCCTTCGGCGTCGGCGGCAGCCGGCTCCGGCCCCCAAGCTGGAGCTTCGCCGCCTCGCAGGGCATCATCGGCTGCCTCGTCGCCCGCAGCATCACGCCCGCCATCCTCACCTCGATCGCCCGCGACTGGCCGGAGATCGCGCTGGTGGTCTCGACGACGGTGATCGCGGGCGGCGTGGTCGGCTGGACGCTCTACCGGTACGGCGCGCTGCCGGGCACCACGGCAGCCTGGGGATCCTCGCCCGGCGCCGCCTCGGCGATGATCGTGATGGCGCAGGACTACGGCGCCGATGTCCGCCTCGTCGCCTTCATGCTCTATCTCCGCGTCATCATCGTGGTGCTGACCGCATCGCTGGTGTCGCGGGTGCTGATCGGGATGGGCGGGGCGCCGGTCGCGGTGGCGCCGCTGCCTGCCGTCGATGTCTCGGCGACGCCGGCGATATCGCTCCTCGAGACGCTGGCGCTCGGTCTCGCCGGCGCCTGGCTCGGTCGCCGCGGGCGGATTCCGGCCGGCGGCTTCATGCTGCCGATGGTCGTGGGCGCCGCGCTGCATGCGAGCGGCCTGATGGTGATCGAGCTGCCGCACTGGCTGCTCGGCATCGCCTATGCGCTGGTGGGCTGGAACATCGGGCTGGGCTTCACCTGGGAGGCGCTCACCTACGCCTTCCGCGCCATTCCGCAGATGCTGCTGGCGACCGCGATGCTGATCGGCCTCTGCGGCGTCTCCGCCTGGATGCTCACCTGGCTCCTCGGCCTCGACGCGCTCACCGCCTATCTCGCCACCAGCCCCGGCGGCCTCGACAGCGTCGCCATCATCGCCGTCGGCAGCAACGCCGACGTGGCGACCGTGCTGGCGATCCAGACGCTGCGCGTTTTCGTGGTGATCCTGCTCGGCCCGCAGATCGCCAAGCTGATCTCGAAATACGGGTGAGGCTCAGAACTCCCTGCCGATGAGGCGGTCGAGGGAATAGCGGCCGCCGCCGCGGAAGAAGATGGCGAGGCAGAGCAGCCACCAGAGCAGCGCGTACTCGATGCCGCGATTGGTCCAGAAATAGCCGTACTGCCATTGGAAGACGACGATGACGACCGTCATCTGCAGCCACACGATCAGCGCCGCGGGCCGTGTGAAGAGGCCGAGCGCGATGCATGCCGC
>DATKPX010000074.1:0-8184 GCA_035523855.1 Allostellaceae bacterium | reverse complement strand
GTCCGGCAGCGAAGGAGAGCCATCATGCAGAGCGACAACCGCTTCCTCGACGACCTCGCCCGCGTCGCGTCCGGCGCGCTGGGCGCGCTCACCGGCGTGCGCGAGGAGGTGGAGGCGCGGCTGCGCGACCAGTTCCAGCGCATCCTCGACCGCATGGATCTGGTGCGCCGCGAGGAGTTCGAGGCGGTGCAGGCGATGGCGGCCAAGGCGCGCGCCGAGCAGGAGCGGCTCGCCGAGCGCGTCGCGGCGCTGGAGGCGGCGCTCGCCGCCGAGCCGCGGCGGAAGTCGGGCCGCGGCCACGCCGCCGGCGACAGCAGGCCCGCGCCGGAGGATGCCGGCTAAGACTCTGTCATCCACAGATTTTGTAGTGTTCTGAGAGCGTCCCACCAAATCTAGCCTTGCGTGGCTACCAGTGCTTTGGCACCCTACAGCTTATGGTAGCTACGGGGGATTCAGCCACCAGATGTCGGGCCGGCTTCGCCGCCGTCTCGATTTCCCTCCGCGCCGCCAGGTAGCAACAGGAGGGGGCGCCCCATGTCCGAGATCACTGTTGAATCGGCGGCGGCGACCAACCCGATCGACCTCCTGGAGGAGATCGTCCAGGCGAACGAGTGGGCGCACGACCGCGCCAGCGACGAGGAGATGGTGGTGGAGATCTCCGGCCGCTGGTGCGACTACCGGATGTTCTTCCTCTGGCAGCAGCATACGAGCGCACTGCATTTCTCCTGCGGCTTCGACATGCGGGTGCCGAAGGCGCGCCGCAACGCGGTCTACGAACTGCTTGCAGCGGTCAACGAGAAGATGTGGATTGGTCACTTCGACCTCGGCGCGGATGATCCCTCGCCGTGCTTCCGCCATGGCGTGCTGCTGCGCGGCGCGCTGGGCGCCAGCGTGGAGCAGTTGGAGGACCTCGTGGACATCGCTCTGACGGAGTGCGAGCGCTTCTATCCCGCTTTCCAGCTCGTGGTCTGGGGCGGTCGCGGCGCGGATGATGCGATCACCGCCGCCATGATCGACCCGATGGGCGAAGCGTGATGACGGCGGGCGGCAAGCCGCCCGCGACGACCCTGCTGCTCATCGGCTGCGGCAAGATGGGCGGCGCCCTGCTGAAGGGCTGGCTGGAGCGCGGCGCGGCGCGGCATGTGGTCGTCGTGGAGCCCGGCCCCGGCGTCGAGGGTTTCCTCGGCGACCGGCTGGTGGAGCATCGCAGGAGGATCGACGAGATCCCGGCCGCCTTCCAGCCGGACGTGGTGGTGTTCGCGGTGAAGCCCCAGGGCATGGACGCGATCGTGCCGCCCTACAAGCGCTTCACCGGGCGGAGCCTCTTCCTCTCGATCGCCGCCGGCAAGACGCTGGCCTATTTCGCGCGCCACCTCGATGACGACGCGGCCGTCGTGCGCGCGATGCCGAACACGCCCGCCGCCGTCGGCCGCGGCATCACCGTCGCCTGCGCCAATCCGCGCGCGACGCCGACGCAGCGCCGGCTCGCCGACACGCTGCTCTCGGCGGTGGGCGAGGTGGGCTGGGTCGAGGAGGAGGCGCTGATCGACGCGGTGACCGCGGTCTCCGGCAGCGGCCCCGCCTACGTGTTCCTGCTCATCGAGTGTCTCGCCAAGGCCGGCGTCGCGGCGGGTTTGCCGGCGGAGCTCGCCGGCCGCCTGGCGCTCGCCACGGTTGCCGGCGCCGGCGAGCTGGCGCGGCTCTCCCACGAGCCGCCGTCGCGGCTTCGCGAGGCGGTCACTAGCCCCGGCGGCACCACCCGCGCCGCCCTCGACGTGCTGATGGCGGCGGAGGGGCTCGAGCCGCTGATGGTGAAGGCGGTAGCGGCGGCGGCGAAACGCTCGCGGGAACTGGCGGACTAGGGGCGGCTCGCACTAGACTTCGCCCGTACCAACCTTCGGCGGATCATCCCGATGAGCGAGACATTGAGCCCCGCGGCCGAGCGGGTGCAGGCGCTGCTGCGCCAGATGGGATCGGCGGCGACGGTCCGGCAGTTCGCGGCGACGGCGCGCACCTCGGCCGAGGCCGCCGCCGCCATCGGCTGCACGGTAGCGCAGATCGCGAAGTCGCTGGTGTTCCGCACCCGCAGCGGCAAGCCGGTGCTGGTGATCGCCAGCGGCGTCAACCGTGTCGACGAGCTGAAGATCGCCGCCGCCCTCGGCGAGCCGATCGGCAAGGCCGATGCCGGCTTCGTGCGCGACACCACGGGCTATGCGATCGGCGGCGTCGCGCCGATCGGCCACGAGACCAAGCCGCGCATCTTCATCGACGAGGATCTGCGTCGGCAGCCCAGCATCTGGGCCGCCGCCGGGCATCCCCACGCGGTCTTCGAGCTCTCCGCCGCCGAGCTCGAGCGCCTCACCGGCGGAATCGTGATGGCGGTGAAGCCTTAGCCAATTTGCGCGCGGACGGCCGGGACCGGTAGACTTCCTCTCCCGGAGGAGGACCGTCATGGCCAAGCGAAGCAAGCGACCGAAGGCGCGGGCGAGCACTCCCCGCGACCGCATCCTCGATGCCGCCCTCGATCTCGCCGGCAAGACCGGCTGGCGCGGCGCCTCGCTCGGCGCCATCGCCGCCGAGGCGGGCCTGCCGCTCGGCGAGGTCTATGGCGAGTTCCGCTCCCGCGCCGCGATCCTGCGCGGCCTGATCGCCCGCACCGACGCCGAGGTGCTGGCGACGCCCGCCGATGCGGAGGAGACGCCGCGCGACCGGCTGTTCGAGATCCTGATGCGGCGCTTCGACGCGCTGAAGCCGCACCGCGCGTCGCTCAAGTCGATCGCCCGCGACGCGCTGGCGGATCCGCCGGCGGCGCTCTGCAGCGCGCCGGCAATCATGCGCTCGATGGCCTGGATGCTGGAGGCGGCGGGCATCGCCACCGGCGGGATCTGCGGGCGGATGCGCGTGCGCGCGCTCGGGCTGCTTTATCTCTCGGTGATGCGCGTTTTCCTCGCCGACGAGAGCGAGGATCTCGCCAAGACCATGGCGGCGCTCGACCGCCGGCTGCGCCAGGCGGAGCCCTGGCTCGGTCTCGGCCCCGGACCCTTCAGCCGCCGCGGCGGCGCCGAGAGCCGCGCGGCATCCTGAGCGCTATTCGTCCGGCCGGTCGGCGAGGCAGATCAGCGTCTGCTGGCCGACGGCGATAGTGGCAGCGCGCTCGCCGGTGAGCGCCAGCACCTCCAGACGGCAGATGCAGAGGGTGCGGCCGGGCTTCAGCACCTCGCCGATGGCGCGGAAGCGTTCGCCGGAAGCCGGCGCGGTCAGGTTGATCTTGAATTCCACCGTGAGCACCGAGCTGGTGGCCGGGAACAGGGTGTAGCCGGCATAGCCGCCGGCGGAATCCGCGATCGCGCTGGTGATGCCGGCATGGAGATAGCCGTGCTGCTGGGTGAGATCGGCGCGGAACGGGAGCTCGATTTCCACCCGGCCCGGCGAGACCCGCGCCAGGCGGGCGCCGATGGTGGTCATCAGCGCCTGGCGGCCGAAGCTGCCGCGCACCCGCGCCTCGTAACCGGGGTCGCTGGCCTCGAATTCAAGCATTTCGCCTCCGTCCTTGGGGCCTCCCGGGCAGCATATCCGATGCCCGGCGGGCGGTATCGGTCGGCCGGGGGGGCCTGCCCGGGTGTGACTTAAATGGGCCAAGGCCCTGTTAAGCGCGAGAGAATCCTGGACCCGAGTCTAGCCGCTGGATTAATCTTTGCGCACTGCCGAAATCTGCGATGCTGCACCGCAAAAAATCTGTGCAAAACGCTTGACGGCAAGCGGCCGGGAGGCCATATTCCGGTCATGCTGCAGTGCAGCAAAACGGTTCAACCTCCTATGATGGGGATGCAGGCCATGGTCAACGGTAAGTTCTTTGAGACGGATGTCAGCAAGCTCTTCGCTGGCTTTCCGTTCGCCGGCCTCGATGTCGAGGCCGTGATGGCGTCGCAGCGCAAGAATCTTGAGGCGATCACCCAGGCGAATCAGCTCGCGGTGCAGGGCTTCCAGGAGCTCGCGAAGCGGCAGGTCGAGTTCGCCCGTACGGCGATGGATGAGGCCACCACGCTGGTCCGCGACTGGGCCGGCACCGGCACCGCCGAGGAGCGCCTCCAGAAGCAGGCGGCTTTCGCGAAGCAGGCGCTCGAGAAGAGCGTCAGCGGCACCCGCGAGTTCGTCGAGCTCGCCGGCAAGACCCAGACCGAGGCTTTCGACGTGCTGAGCAAGCGCTTCTCCGAGAGCCTGGAGGAGTGGGGCACGATCGCGAAGAAGAAGTCGAAGTCCTAAGCTTCTCGGCCCTGGCCAGAGTTCCTTAGAGAAGGCCGCCCCGCGGGGGCGGCCTTCGCGTTTTTGGGGCGAGCGTCACTTTGATTGAAGCCGCCGCCGCGCCGGTGCTAGCGTCGCCGGCCGCCCACCAGAACCGAGCTCTCGATGCCCATCACCTACGACGACTTCGCCAAGGTCGATATCCGCGTCGGCACCATTATCGCCGCCGAGCCCTATCCGGAGGCGCGCCGGCCCGCCTACAAGCTGCAGGTGGATTTCGGCCCCGAGATCGGCGTCAAGCGCACCTCGGTGCAGATTACGGTCCATTACAAGGTGGAGGAGCTGCCGGGCAAGCAGGTGGCAGGCGTGGTCAATTTTCCGCCGAAGCAGATCGGCAAGTTCATGTCCGAGGTGCTGGTGCTGGGCTTCCCCGACGCCAACGGCGCCGTCGTCCTGATCGCGCCGACCCTGCCGGTGCCGAACGGCGGCAAGCTCTTCTGACGCTCAGCCCCGCGTCAGGCTGGAGAGGCTGATGCACTGCCGGCCCTCGGCGTCGAAGTTGGCGGGATCGAGCCAGCGCTCATAGGCGGCGCGCAGCGCCGGCCACTCGCGGTCGAGGATCGAGTACCAGGCGGTGTCGCGGTTGCGGCCCTTGTAGACGGTCGCCTGGCGGAAGAGCCCCTCGTATTTGAATCCCAGCCGCTCGGCGGCGGCGCGCGACGGCGCGTTCAGGGCATCGCATTTCCACTCGTAGCGCCGATAGCCCAGCTCGTCGAAGACGCGGCGCATCATCAGGAACATCGCCTCGGTGGCGGCCGGCCGCTTCTGCAGGGCCGGCGCATAGTTGATGTGGCCGACCTCGATCACGCCGACCGGCGGGTCGATGCGCAGATAGCTGGCGACGCCGAGGGCGCGGCTGCTGGCGCGGTCGATGATGGCGTGGAAGAGCGGATCCTCGCCGCGGGCGCTCGTCTCCGCCCAGGCCTGATAGGCAGCGGGGCTCGCGAAGGGTCCATAGGGCAGATAGGTCCAGATCCGTCCCTCGGTGTCCTCGACATTGGCCGCGTGCAGGCTTGCCGCGTGGCGGCCGGGATCGAGCGGCTCGACGCGGCAGAACCGCCCTTCCATCGGCGCGCGCGGCGGGCGCGGGCGGGCCGACCAGTGCGGCAGCGGAAAGCCGATCGGCTGGCCGAGCTGGTTGCGATGGGCGGGTTCTGTCATGGGGCGGCCCTTGCTCTTGCTATTTCGGCAGGTGGAGACGGACGCGCAGTCCGTGATGCGGCGAATCCTCGAGGCTGATCTCGCCGCCATGGCTGAGCGCGACATCGCGGGCGATGGTGAGGCCGAGGCCGACGCTGCCGGTTTGCGACCCGCGCGCCGGATCGAGGCGGAAGAATGGGCGGAAGACCGCTTCGCGCTGGGCCGCGGGAATTCCGGGCCCGTCGTCGTCGATGAGGATGTCGACGCCGCCCCGCACCGGCATCATGGTGACCCAGATATGGGTTCCGTAGCGGCGCGCATTGGCGATGAGATTGGCGAGGCAGCGCCGGGTGGCGTCGGGACGCAGCGAGATCGCATAGGCCTCGGGCGCCGCCACGGTGACCGCCGCGCCCTCGCGCCGCGCGTTCGCCACCACCTCCTCGATCAGGATCGGCAGATCCACCTCGCGCGGCGTCTCGCCGCCCTCGCCGCGGGCGAAATCGAGATAGCCTTGCACCATGCTCTGCATCTGCGCCACGTCGGATTTGAGCTCGCTCACCGTCGGGCTGTTCTCCAGGAACTCCAGCGCGAGCTTCATCCGCGTGAGCGGCGTGCGCAGATCGTGCGAGACGCCGGCCAGCATCTCCGTGCGCTGGCTGATCTGGCGCTGGATCCGCTCGCGCATCTGCAGGAAGGCGGCCCCGGTCTGGCGCACCTCGAGGGCGCCGGCGAGCTTGAAGTTGGCGACCTCGCGGCCCTTGCCGAAGCTCTCGGCGGCGGCGGCGAGCCGGCTTAGCGATTTCACCTGGTTGCGCATGAAGAGCGTCGCCACCGCGAACAGCACCAGCGACGAGCCGGTCATCCACATCACGAAGATATAGGTGGTGGGGGTGAAGAGCCGCTTCTTCGGCACCGCCACCTGCAGCACGCCGTCATAGAGCGCAATCGAGACCAGCGTGTCGCGCGGATCGAACTCGGCGTCGATCTGGAACGGCCGGTGCACGCGCTCGATGAGGGCGGCGGCGAGCTGCTCCTCCAGCGAGGTGGTGCCGACCCGCTCCATGCCGGCGGGAAGCTTCTCGTCCGGCCAGAAGATGTATTCGAGCTCGGTGGCGCGGCCGACGCGCTCGAACATCTGGTCGCGCTGCGGACCGGGCGGCAGCAGGCGCATGGTGTCGATGGTCTGCGCGATGTCGCCGGCGACGCCGGTGGAGAGCCGCCGCGCCACCGTGTCCCAGTGCCGGTCGTAGAACACCCAGGTGGCGATCACCTGCACCAGGATGAGAGGCGTCACGATGATGAGGAGCGCGCGGCCGAACAGGCTGCGCGGCAGCAGCCGCTTGTGCCAGCGCCGGTCGCGGATGGCGCGCCGCGCCTCGGCGGCGGTCGGACCGCTCGCCTCGGCGACGATGCCGCGCGCCTCAATCGGGCTTAAGGACATAGCCGGTGCCTCGGACGGTCTGCAGATAGCGCGGGTATTTGGGATCGCGCTCGAGCTTGCGGCGGAGCCGCGTGACCTGCACGTCGACGGTGCGCACATTGCCGCTGAACTGCGCCTGCTCGGCGAGCTCCTCGCGCGAGACGGCCTCGCCGGCCTTGCGGGCGAGAATGCCGAGCAGCGCCGCCTCGCCGGCGGTCAGGTGCACGGGCTCGTCGCCGCGCATGAGCTCGCCGCGCCGGACGTCGAAGCGATAGCCGCCGAGATGCAGCTCGGTCTCGCCCGGCGCCGCCGTCGCCTCGCGGGCGGCGCGCTGCAGGATGTTGCGGATGCGCAGCACCAGCTCGCGCGGCTCGAAGGGTTTGACCAGATAGTCGTCGGCGCCCTGCTCGAGGCCGTGGATGCGGTTCTCCGCCTCCGCCACGGCGGTGAGCAGCAGGATCGGCACCCGCCGCTCCGCCTTGACGCTGGCGGTGAGGTCGAAGCCGCTCTCGCCGGGCATCATCACGTCCACCACCAGCAGATCGAAATCGAAGCTGCGGAGCTTCATCCGCGCATCGGCGGCATCCGCCGCCTCGGTGATGCGGAAGCCGTTCTCCACCAGATAGCGCCGCAGCAGGGCGCGCAGCCGCGCATCGTCATCGACCACCAGGAGATGCGCGCCGTTGCCGGGCATCGCCGCCTCAGCGCCGCCCGCTCGGCGCGCGCTCGAACTTGGCGCGGTCGGCGTCGCCGGTGATGATGCCCAGCATCACCTTGCGGAAGCCCTCCACCGCCGCGCCGCCCGCCTCGCGATAGGCCTTGGCGACGCGCTGGCGCTGGTTCTCCGACAGGCGGCGCTCCAGCTCCATGCCGCTCGCGGTCAGCTCGAGGAGGCGCTGCCGGCGGTCGCGCGGGCCCGGCTTCTGCACGATGAAGCCCTGGCGCACGAGCTGGCCCAGCACCCGGCTCAGGCTCTGCTTGGTGATGCGGAGGATGCCGAGGAGCTCGCTCACGGTCAGCTTCGGGTAGCGGCCGACGAAATAGATCACCCGGTGATGCGCGCGGCCGAAGCCGTAGCGTACCAGCATGGCGTCGGGCTCGGCGGTGAAATCGCGATAGGCATAGAACAAGAGCTCGATCCCCTGGCGCAGGTCCTCCTCGCGCAGGAAGAGCAGGTTGTTGGCGGCGGATTTTGTGTCAGCCATCTTGGCTTATGCTGCCTGGAGTGTTACGGAAAGTATGCGGGTCGGGCCACAAATGATTGTCCGATCCGCCTTCTACACCACCGGGAGCCATTCATGGCCATCATTCCTTTCGACGAT
>DATKPX010000073.1:0-9774 GCA_035523855.1 Allostellaceae bacterium | reverse complement strand
TGGGATCGAGCTTCCCCGCCGCCATGGCGAGCGCGCGATAGACGGCGTAGGAGCCGGAATGGGCACCCAGCACGTTGCGGCGCTGCTCGTTGGGGCTGGCGATGAGAGGGCCGCGCTCGGCGGCGGTGGCAGCGCCCCAATGCACCGGGGGCGGCATCCGGCCACCGGTCGGATGCGAGGTCAGGATGATGTGTCGCTTCATGAGGAAACGCCCGACTCCTAAAAAGCGACCCTAGCATGGATGCTTAAGAAAACACCAAACCGGCCGGGAGCAATTTGGCGTCTTGCCTATTGCACGTTTGTTGCAGCGCAGCAGAGGTCGCTAGTCGAGCGCCATCCCCTTGCGCTCTGGAATCAGCAGGGCGGTGACGACGAAGTCGAGGGCATAGATCACCGCCAGCAAGGCGATCGCGGTGGAGAAGGAATAGGCGGCGCCCAGCATGGCGATCACCACCGGGCCGAAGCCGCCGACGGCGCGGCCGAGGTTGAAGAGCACGTTTTCCGCCGTGGCGCGCGCCTCGGTCGGATAGAGCTCGGAGAGCAGCGCACCGTAGCCGCCGAGCATGCCGTTGACGAAGAAACCCATGACGGCGCCGCCCAGCAGCAGCGACATCTCGCCGGTGAGCTGGGAGTAGACGAGCACGCTCGCCATGGCGCCGAGCTGGAAGCCGAGGAAGACCGGGCGGCGGCCAAGCCGGTCGGCGAGCTGACCGAAGACCCAGATGCCGACTCCCATGCCGAGGATGGTGACGGCGACCCAGAGCGCCGACTTCGTCAGCGTGTAGTGGAAGCGGCCGGCGAGGTAGTTCGGCAGCCAGATCATCACGCCGAAATAGCCGAAATTCTGCACCGAGCAGAGCACCAGCATGGCGAGACTGATCTTGGCGGTGGCCCAGTCCTTCACCAGCAGCGCCACCGGGAAGCCGGCTCGCCGCGCCCGGCTGTGGGCGGTAAAGATCGCGGGCTCGCCCACCGCGCGCCGCACCAGGAACGAGGCCGCCGCCGGCAGCACGCCCACGGCAAAAACGCCGCGCCAGCCGATCACCGGCAACAGGATCGGCGTCAGCAGCGCCGCCGCCAGCACCCCCGCCTGCCAGCCCAGCCCCACATAGGAGCAGACCCGCGCGCGCTGACTCGCCGGCCACGCCTCGGACGCGAGCGCCATGCCGATGCCGAACTCGCCGCCGAGGCCGAGCCCGGCGATGGTGCGATAGGTCACGAGATCCCAGTAGCCCTGCGCCAGCGCCGAGAAGCCGGTGAACACCGCGAAGAGCAGGATGGTCCAGGTCAGCACCTTGACCCGGCCCGCGTAGTCGCTGAGCGTCCCGAAGAACACGCCGCCCATCACCGCGCCCACCAGCGTCCAGGTGGCGAGCGAGGCGCCGGCGGTCGGCGAGAGATGCAGATCCGCCGCGATCGCCGACATGATGAACCCCAGGATCAGCAGATCGAAGCCGTCCATGGCATAGCCCACCGCGGAGGCCAGCAGCGCCTTCCGCGCATAGCCGCCGGCTTGCTCCGTGGTCCCGACGTCGACGGTTTGATCGACTGCGCTCATGCCCCTCTCCTTTGCCCCGGCCCGCCGCCTTTGATTTGGACTCGCAACAACTGTGCCCCCGCTTGCAGGACGGCCCCCGCGTCCTTCGACTCGGCGCTGGCGCGCCGGCTCGCGGGGACGCCAACCAGCCCTCCTTACCTCATCACCGGCAGGCTGAGGGGAGAAATTTCTTCCGAGCGGCGGCGCTTGAAATCGCGCTCGGGCACGCTTGCCTCCATGCGCTGCTGCGCCTCCGCCAGCCGCTCGTGCGCGCCCGCGTGATCGAGGGTCAGCACGCGGCGGTTCTCCACCACCTTGATGCCGTCCACATAGACGTCGCGCACGGCGCGGTCGGCGGCGGTGTAGACGAGGGAGCGCAGCGGATCGCGCGCCGGCCGCATCAGCGGATGGTCGAGATCCACCAGCACCAGATCCGCCCTGGCGGCGGGCGCGAGCCGGCCGAGATCGGGGCGACCGAGCGCCGTCGCGCCGCCCACCGTGCCGGCGTGGAAGAGGTCGGCGGTCGCGAGCGTGTCGATGTCCTCCGCCGCCACGCGCGCCAGGATGGCCGCGAGCCGCATCTCCTCGATCAGGTTGTGCGGCGAGACGTCGGTGCCAAGCCCCAGGTTGACGCCGGCGCGGCGGTAGCGGCCGAAATCCTCCAGCGCCTGGCCGTAGCGCGCGAAGGGCGACGGGCAATGCGCGATCGAGGTGCCGGTCTCGGCGAGGATGCGGAGATCCTCGTGGCCGTGCCAGCGGATCCAGGAATGCTCGTCGGTGAAGATGCCGTGGCCGAGGATCGTCTCCGGCCCGAGGATGCCGATCTCTTGCGCCCACTGGATCGGCGTCTTGCCGTGACGCCGCACCATCTCGTTGAACTCGTTCACGCTCTGCGCGCAATGCGTGGTGAAGGGCAGCTTGCGCTCGCGGGCGAGATCGTAGCCATCGCGCAGCAGCCCCGCGGTGCAGGTGTCGATCTGCGCCGGCGAGACGATGCCGCCGAGGCGCCCGGAGGGGTGCGCCTCCGCCTCGGCGATGAGGTTCATCGCCTCCTGGAAGCGCTGCTTCCCCGCCGCCTCGTCCCATTTGTAGGCAAGGCGCCACTCGTCCTCGAGCTGCCAGCGCGCCGAGGCGAAGCTCGGCGCGAGATAGACGCGCAGCCCGCTGCGGCCCGCGAGATCGAGCCAGCCGGGATAGGATGCCGAGAGATCCGCCACCGTGGTGATGCCCGAGAGCAGCATCTCGCAATAGGCGACCTCGCCGGCGTAGCGCCGCGCCTCCATCGGCGGCGCATAGGCGACCGAGCGCTCGTAGAGGCCGGACATGTACATCTGCGGCACGCCGTGCTCCTCGCGGATGCCGCGATAGAAGGGCTCGGTGCTGGGGTGCGAATGGATGTCGACGAGGCCGGGCATGACCATGAGACCGCTTCCGTCGACCGTCTCGTCGGCGCTGCCCGCATAGCGCGGGCCGACGTACTCGATCGCATTGCCGGCGATCACGACATCGCCGCCTCGCAAATAGGCCTGGCGCTCCGCCGCCGCGTCCCAGGCGACGATCCAGTCGGCGCCCTTGATGCAGATTTTCCTCGTCATTGGAATCCCCGCTGCTTCATCCCGCTCGCCTCACCCTAATCCGATGCCGGCGGAATCGCCAAGCCACGCGCGATTGCGCTTTGACGCTCGCGCGCGGTCTCTGACACAATCGCGCCTTCCATTGCTTCGCGTCGGGAGATGCCATGCGATCGATCAGCCGTCTCATTCTCGCTGCCGCGCTATTGGCGATGGCGGTTCCCGGCGACAACGCGCTGGCGCAGGCGAAGAAGGTGATCCGCGCGGTGCCGATCGGCGATCTCAAGGTGATGGATCCGATCTGGAGCAGCGCCTACACCAGCCGCAATCACGGCTACATGGTCTACGACACGCTCTTCGCGCTCGACGCCGAGAACCGGCCGCAGCCGCAGATGGTCGACAGCTATGCCGTCAGCGACGACAAGCTCACCTATACCTTCACGCTCCGCGACGGGCTCAAATGGCACGACGGGCAGCCCGTGCGCGCCGCCGACTGCGTCGCCTCGATCAAGCGCTGGGGCGCCAAGGACGGCATGGGCCGCGCGCTGATGCAGGTGACCGGCGAGATCGCCGCCCTCGACGACAGGCGCTTCCGCCTCGTGCTCAAGAAGCCGGTGGGCTTCGTCATCGAGGCGCTCGGCAAGATCGACAGCACCGTCCCCTTCATGATGCCGGAGCGCCTCGCCAACACCGATCCCAACACCCAGGTGACCGAGGTGATCGGCTCCGGCCCGTTCCGCTTCGTCAAGGAGGAATGGGTCCCCGGCAGCAAGGTGGTCTACGAGAAGTTCGCCGACTACGTGCCGCGCAGGGAGCCGCCGAGCCAGGCCGCCGGCGGCAAGGTGGTGAAGGTCGACCGCGTCGAGATGGACTATCTCCCCGACGCCAGCGTCGCCGCCAACGCGCTGGTGAAAGGCGAGGTGGATCTGCTGGCCTCGCTCTCGGCGGATCTGGTGCCGTTCCTCAAGTCCTCGCCGGACGTCATCGTCACGCCGAACGATCCGCTGGGCTATCAGCTCTTCATGGTGATCAACCACCTGCAGCCGCCCTTCGACAAGCCGGAGGCGCGCCAGGCGCTGCTCCATGCGGTGAAGCAGAGCGACTTCCTCGCCTCGATCGACAGCGATCCCCAGCACTGGCAGGAATGCCCGGCAGTGTTCGGCTGCGGCACGCCCAACGAGTCGAAGGCGGGCGGCGAGGCGCTGATGCACCCGGATCTCGCCAAGGCGAAGTCGCTGCTGCAGGCCGCGGGCTACGGCGGCGAGCCGATCCTGGTGATGGATCCCACCGACAACCCGACGCTGCATCCGCCGGCGCTGGTGGCGGCCGAGATGCTCCGCGGCATGGGCGCCAAGGTCGACATCGCGGCGATGGACTGGAGCACCCTCACCCAGCGCCGCGCGTCCAAGGCGCCGGTGGCGCAGGGCGGCTGGAACATCTTCATCACCAACTCCACCATCACCGGCATCGCCAATCCGCTGCTGCACACCTATATCGGCAACTGCGACGCCGCCTGGTACGGCTGGCCCTGCGACCCGAAGATCGTCGACCTCACCCAGCAATGGATGTTCGAGACGGATACGACGAAGCGCAAGGCGATCGTCGACGAGCTGCAGAAGTTGCACCTGCAGGACGTGAGCTACATCCCGCTCGGCCAGTATCGCAACGTCATCGCCTACCGCAAGGACATCAAGGGCCTGATCGCCAGCCCCGCCCTCTTCTTCTGGAACGTGGAGAAGGACTGAGGGTTTTCCAGCGAGGTCCGATGACCGGCGTCTGGACCATCGGAGGAATTCACCAAGGAGGCACGGAGGACACGGAGAAGCGCGGCGAACCTCCGTGTCCTCCGTGTCTCCGTGGTGAAACTGCCTGCAAGACATGGAGTCCGGCTCAAGGCCGGGCATGACGGCGCGGAAAGCGCGATACCGGCCGGCCTACCGCGCCGCCGGCAGGCGCAGGCCGCGGCCGCGCTCCTGCGCCGCCTTCCACATGAAATGGGCGAGCGCGATGTCCTGGGAGACGAGGCCGGTGGTATGGATGAGGATGCGCTCATTCGGCGACGTGCGGCCGGGCTTGGCCCCGGCGACCACGTCGGCGATCTCCGCATGGAGCCGCTCGCGCCTGAACTGACCCATCTCCAGCATGCGCTTGAAGTGCGGGTTGACCGAGTTCAGCTCCCAGCTGTCCACCACCACCTTGTCCATCTTCGCCCAGCCGGCGGGATCGAGCTCGCGCCGGGCGAGCGAGATGAAGGTGGAGCCGGGCTGCAGCCATTCCTCGCGGCACATGATCTCCGAGGAGGTGGTGCCGCCCACGACGATGTCGGCGCCGCGCGCCACCTCCTCGATGCTGCTGCAGGCGCGGACGGGGATACCGAGCCGCTCCGACCATTCGGCGGCAAAGGCGTCGCGCGTCTCGGCACGCCGCGAGGTGCAGCGGATCTCCGCGAATTTGTAGAGCGTCAGCAGGCAGCGGAGCGCGTTGGTGCCCATGGTCCCGATGCCGACCAATCCCAGCACGCGCGGCCTCTCGGGCCCCAGCCACTTGCAGGCGAGCACCGCCGCGGCGGCGCTGCGGATGGCGTAGCTCCAGTGCTCGTCGACGATGGCGAGGGCATGACCGGTGCCGGGATCGCTCAGCAGCACATAGCGGGTGCAGTCGGGCTGCCCCACCGTGTTGCGCCGGCCGTCGTCGTAATAGTTATAGAGACGGACGCCGGTGACCGGGATCTCCTCCAGCAGCGCGCCCTTGACGTGCCAGTGGTTGTGGAAGGGCTGGGCGGCATCGAGGCGGAGGCTCGGCGGGCTCGACCAGCGCACGCTGCCGCGCGCGTGCATGCGATAGGTCTCCTCCGAGACGCGCATGGCATCCTCGACCGAGAGCAGCTCGAGTGTCTCGCGGTAGGACAGGAACAGCGGATCGGGATGGCTCACTCGACGATCTCGAAGTCGAACTGGCGGCCGGCGGGCGCATAGATCTCGAACAGCTCCAGCACCTCGGCGCCGAGATTGCTGAGGGAATGCGGCACGCCGGCGGGGATGTGGATCACCTGGTCCGGCTTGATGGTGTAGGTCTCGCCGGCGACCGTCAGGGTGCCCTCGCCGCGGCGGACGATATAGACGTTGTCGGACTGGGAATGCCGGTGCACGCGGCCACGCGGGCCGCCCGGCACCAGGCGATTGAGATGCACGTCCACCTTTTCGGTGCCGGTCTTGGCGTTGACGAGCCGCAGGATCTCGCCGCGCCCGTTCTCCATCGCCTGCGGCGTGATCGAGTTCAGATCAAGGATCGTCACCATGGAAGCTCCGGCTGCATGTCGATCATGCGTCCTTCGACGCGCTTCGCTTGCTCAGGATGAGGAGCATGGGCGATGGCATCAAGAGAGGCCCTCATCCTGAGCAAGCGACCAACGGGAGCGCGCCGAAGGACGCAAGATGTCTCCCCAACAATCCTAGACGACGTTGATCTCCATGATCGGGCGGTTCTCGGGGATGCGCGCATAGCCGAAATCGCGGAGGTCGAGGGTCCTGAACTTGCCGTAGGCGATCAGCTCGGAGACGGCGCGGCCGGTGGCGGGCGACTGCTGGATGCCGTGGCCGCTGAAGCCGTTCGCCAGCATGAAATTGTCGAGATCGCCGTGCAGCCCGATGATGCCGTTGTGGTCGAAGGTGTTGTAGTCGTAATGCCCGGCCCAGGAGTTCACCACCTTGACCGCCTCAAGGGCGGGCACGCGATGCGCCAGCGGCGGCCAGACCAGCTCGTCCCACTCGGAATGATCGACCTCGAAGTCGGGCACCTTCTGCTCGCGCTCCTCCGAGGGCGAGATGCCGCCGATGAAAAAGCGGCCCTCGGGGCGGAAGAAAGCACCGCTGCTGTCGATGAGGAGCGGGCAGCCCGGCAGCTTCTCCTTGCAGTCGAAGACGAAGACGCAGCGCCGGCGCGGCTCGACCGGAAGATCGACGCCGGCGAGGCGCGCCACCTTGCCGCCGCTCGGCCCCGCCGCGTTGACCGCGATGCCGCAGGCAAGCCGCGTGCCGTCGGCGAGCGTCACCGCCTCGATGCGGCGGCCCTTGCGCTCGATCCCGGTCACCTCCTGCTGGACGTACTCGACACCGAGGCTGCGCGCCTTCTTGCGGAAGGCCTGCAGCAACCCGTAGCCGTCGAACCAGCCCTCGTCCTTGGCGCCGAGCGAGGCCAGCACGATGCCCTCGGTGGAGATCCAGGGGAACCGCTCCTGCAGCTCCTGCGGCTCGAGCAGAACGATCGGCGCGCCCTCGGCGGTCTGCACGCGGTGATTGGCTTCGAGGATCGGCCGCCCTTCCTCGCTGGCGAGGAAGAGGTAAGGCCGCTCGATGTAGCCGACATCGGCCTTCTCGCCGTCCACCGACAGGTAGTCGCCGACATGGCGCAGGAAGTCGATGCCGAAGCGCGAGAGGTGGATGTTGGTCGGCGTCGAGAACTGCAGGCGGATCGAGCTCAGCGACAGCGCCGAAGAGGCGAAGCGGTAGGTGGGATCGCGCTCGATCACCACCACGCGGCCTTTGAAGTCGGAATTGCTTGCCAGGTGATAGGCGATCGAGCTGCCGACCGCGCCGCCGCCGATGATCGCCACGTCGCAACTGTTACTCACGGGACCGTCTCTCCGCCGCCTGTTGGGAAAGAGGAGAGGCTATAGCCCGCGGCCGCCGGCCACAACGCCGTCGATTGCCGCCAATCCGGCGAACGGCGATACTTCCATCGCCCTCTTGCAGAGCGAGCCCGCGCGATGGCGGCCAGCGATCAATTCAACGGTCAATTCAAGACGACACCTTATTGGTGGGAGGCGGCGCCACGCCCGGAGATCGCCGAGCAGCCGGTGCCGCGGCAGATCGACGCGGCGATCGTCGGCTCCGGTCTCACCGGCCTCAACGCGGCGCTGGTGCTGGCGCGCGCCGGCCGCAGCGTCGCCGTCTTCGAGGCGGGCGTGCTGGGCCAGGGCGCCAGCACCCGGAACGCGGGTTACGTCGGGCGCACCCTCAAGCACCACTTCGCGCATCTGCTGGAAACGCTCGGGCCGGAGAAGGCGATCGCGATCTATCGCGAGATGCAGGCCGCCTTCGACGCGGTGCGGGAGCGGGTGGAGACCGAGGGCATCGCCTGCGGCTTCCGCGCCGGCGGCCGCTTCATCCCGGCGCCCTCGCCGTCGCATTACGAGGACCTGGCGGCGGAATTCGAGGCGCAGCGGATATATCTCGGCGTCGAGTTCGAGATGGTGCCGCGCGCGGCGCAGCGCCGCGAGCTCGCCAGCGACCGCTATTTCGGCGGCGCCGTCATTCCCGATCTCGCCGGCATCCATCCCGGCCTCTACCACGCCGGGCTGCTGGAGCGCGTCCGGGCGGCGGGCGTGACCTTGCTGGCGAATGCGCGCGTGATCCGCATCAGCACGGAGGGGCCGCACCGGCTGCGCGTCGCCTCGGCGCGCGGCGAGTGCGTGGCGCGCGACGTGCTGGTGGCCACCAACGGCTACACCGACGGCGCGGCGCCCTGGCTGCAGCGGCGGCTCATCCCCTTCGACGCCTATATGATCGCGACCGAGGCGCTCGCGCCGGAGCTGATCGGCCGCGTGCTGCCGACCGACCGCACCGTCATCGACTGGAACCGCGATGCCGCCTTCGTGCGCCGCTCGCCGGACAGCCGGCACATCCTCTTCGGCGCCTTCACCGGCACGCGGCCGGAGCCGCCGGCGGTCAAGCTGGCGAAGCTCCGCGCCTGGCTCACGGAGATGCTGCCGGACCTGCGGGATGTCGGCATCGGCCATTCCTGGACCGGCCGCTGCGCCGCCACTTTCGACATGTATCCGCATCTCTCGCTGCGCGACGGCGTCCACTACGCCGCCGGCTACTGCTTCGCCGGCATTCCCATGGGAACCTATCTCGGCCGCAAGGCGGCGCTCTCGATCCTGGAGGCGCCGGAGGCGCGCACCGTCTTCGCCGACCGGCGCTTTCCGACCATGCCGTTCCACCGCGGCCGCTCCTGGTTCGTGCCGCCGGTCATGCGGCTCTATCGCTGGCTCGACCGGCGCGACGCGCGGCGGCCGGCGGCTGGAACCGGCAGCGGCCAGGGGGCGCTGCAGACATCCTGAGGAAAGGGGAGGCACTCATGCAGCTTAGGGACAAATCCGCCATCGTCACCGGCAGCTCCCGCGGCATCGGCCGCGCGGTGGCGCTGCGCTTCGCCCGCGACGGCGCCAAGGTGGTGGTGAACTGCGTCGCGAGCCGAGACAAGGCGGAGGCGGTGGCGGGCGAGATCCGCGCCGCCGGCGGCACCGCCATCGTCGTGCAGGCGGACGTCTCCCGGCGCGCCGATGCCGAGCGGCTGGTGGCGAGCGCGGTCGAGGCCTTCGGCAAGCTCGACATCATGGTGAGCAACGCCGGCATCGTCATCGACCGGCCGTTCCTGGAGAGCACCGACGAGGACTGGACGCGCGCCATCGACATCAACCTCACCGGCTTCTTCAACGTGACGCGGGCGGCGCTCGCCCACATGGTGCCGCGGCGCAGCGGCCGCGTCATCGCCACCGGCTCCTGCATCACCGAGGTCGCCGATTTCGGCGGCAACCGCTACCCGGTCTGCACCGCCTCCAAGGGCGGCATCACCATGATGCTGCGGCCGATCGCGGCGGAGGTG
>DATKPX010000072.1:0-7732 GCA_035523855.1 Allostellaceae bacterium | reverse complement strand
CCCGGTGCGGTTGGCGCCCTTGAGGCCGGGCGCCAGCCCGACGATCAGCAGCCGCGCGTCGAGATCGCCGAAGGACGGCACCGGCGCATTGTGCCAGTCGCCGTGGGCGTGGCGCTGCCGGTGGCGGAACTCGACCAGCCGCGGGCAGCGCGGACAGTCGCGATCCGGCGCCGGGATCGCGCCCGCGTCACGCTCGCGCGTCGCGCTCACTGCGCGGTGTGGGCGTGCACCGGCGCTGCGGCGGCCCGCTGGCTCTCGTCGCGCACGCGCATGATGTGCGGCGCCAGGTCCTGCAGATCGATGAAGGTATCGGCCTGGCGGCGCAGATCGTCCGCCGCCATCGGCGGCTGCGAGCGCAAGGTGGAGACGACGCTCACCCTGACGCCGCGCCGCTGCACCGCCTCGACCAGCCGGCGGAAGTCGCCGTCGCCGGAGAACAGCACCGCGTGGTCGAGGTACTGCGCCATCTCCAGCATGTCGATGGCGAGCTCGATGTCCATGTTGCCCTTGATCTTGCGGCGCCCCATGGCATCCGTGTACTCCTTGGTCGGCTTGGTCACCATCGTGTAGCCGTTATAGTCGAGCCAGTCGACCAGCGGGCGCAGCGGCGAATAGTCCTGATCCTCGATCACCGCGGTGTAATAGAAAGCGCGGATCAGCCGGCCCTTGCCGGCGAAGAGGTCGAGGAGGCGCTTGTAGTCGATGTCGAAGCCGAGCCCGCGCGCGGCGGCATAGAGGTTCGCGCCGTCGATGAATATGGCGACCCTTTCCTCGGGATAGAACATGGTCGGCGCAGCTCCCACTGAAAATACGGCGATTCAAATGCGGCAAGGACTTCGCTCATTAGCAGCGCTTCCAATTGTGCCGTCAAGGCGACGCTGCCCCCGCGTCATGGAACCGCAGGGATGATTCTGATCGGGCTCGGCGCCAATCTCCCGAGCGTCGCGCTGGGGCCGCCGCCCGGCAGCCTGGAGGCGGCCCTCGCGCTCCTGGCGAAGGATCATGTGCGCGTTCTCGCGCGCTCGCGCTGGTATCGGAGCGCGCCGGTGCCGGTCTCCGACCAGCCCTGGTTCATCAACGGCGTCGCCGCCGTCGCCACCGATCTCGATCCGGCGGCGCTGCTGGCCCGCCTGCACGCGATCGAGGCGCATGCGGGCCGGGTCCGCCGCGAGCGGAACGCGCCGCGCGTCCTCGACCTCGACCTCCTCGCCTACCACGATCGGGTGACCGGCGCCGGCGGGCCCGGGCCGCAGCTGCCGCACCCCCGCCTCCATGAGCGGGCCTTCGTACTGCGGCCGCTGGCGGAGGTAGCGCCAGGCTGGCGCCACCCCGCCCTCGGAAGGACCGTGGAGGCGCTGCTGGCGGCCCTGCCGCCGGACCAGACGGCGGAGCCCCTGGCGTAGGGCCGGACAGCCCGGCCTGGCGCCGGGGGCCCATGTCCCATCGGCTGGTTGCGGCAGGGGGCCCGCTCCCATATATTGAAGGACTCTAATTTTGGCGGTGGAGAGCCCTCGGCATGGCGCGCGTAACGGTTGAAGACTGCATCCTCAAGATCCCCAATCGGTTTGAGCTGGTCCTGCTGGCCGCCCAGCGGGCGCGGGACGTTGCGTCCGGCGCCCCGATCACCCTGGAGCGCGACAACGACAAGAACCCGGTCGTCGCCCTCCGCGAGATCGCCGACGAGACCATCGGTCTCGAGCAGGTGAAGAACTCCCTCATCAAGGGCATGCAGAAGCACGTCGAGGTGGACGAGCCCGAGGAGGACAAGGACCTCGAGCTCGAGACCCAGACCTGGCCGGTGGACGCGCCTCCCGAGGGCGACGCCGCCGACGAGGAGCTCGACGAGGACGAGCTCGACGAGGAAGCCGTGTTGGCGGCCGAGGACGAGGTCGCCCTGCCGGAGGACGGCGGCGCCACCCCCGAGGGCGATCTCCCGGCGCGCCGGAGCGAGCCCTAACACCCATGCGGCGGGGCGGCGGCAACCGGGTCGCGTCCGCCCCGCTTCTTCGATGGGCGCCCCGGCGATCGGCGATCCCGAACCCGGCCGGACCGGCGGCCACCCGGCCATGATGCGGCAATTCGAGCTGGTGGAGCGGGTCAAGTCCTACGACCCCTCGGCGGACGAGAGCGCGCTCAACCGCGCCTACGTCTTCTCGATGAAGGCGCACGGGATGCAGAAGCGCGCCTCGGGCGACCCCTATTTCTCCCATCCGGTGGAGGTCGCGGGCATCCTCGCGGGGATGCGCCTCGACAGCTCCTCGATCGTGACCGGCCTGCTGCACGACACCGTCGAGGACACGCTGGTCTCGCTCGAGGAGATCGAGCGCGTCTTCGGCCCCGAGATCGCCCGCCTCGTCGACGGCGTCACCAAGCTCTCCCGCGTCGAGCTGCAGTCCGGCCAGACCAAGCAGGCGGAGAATTTCCGCAAGCTGGTGCTGGCGATGTCCGAGGACATCCGCGTCCTGCTGGTGAAGCTCGCCGACCGGCTGCACAACATGCGCACGCTCCGCTTCATCAAGGATCCGGAGAAGCGCAAGCGCATCGCCCGCGAGACCATGGACATCTACGCGCAGCTCGCCGAACGCATCGGCATGCACGAGATGAAGGACCAGCTCGAGGATCTGGCCTTCACCGAGCTCTATCCGGACGCGCGCGAGAGCATCATCGCGCGGCTCGCCTTCCTGCGCGACAAGGGCGGCGACCTGGTGCCGCGCATCATCGCCGAGCTCAAGGACGTGCTGAAGAAGGCCGGCATCGAGGCGCAGGTGTCGGGCCGCGAGAAGTCGCCCTATTCGATCTGGCGCAAGATGCAGCGCAAGGATGTCGGCTTCGAGCAGCTCGCCGACATCATGGCGTTCCGCGTCGTGGTCGAGAAGCCGGACGAGTGCTACCAGGCGCTCGGCATCATCCACAGCCACTATCCCGTGGTGCCCGGCCGCTTCAAGGACTACATCTCGACGCCGAAGCCGAACCAGTACCGCTCGCTCCACACCGGCGTCATCGGTCCCGAGCGTCAGCGCATCGAGATCCAGATCCGCACCCGCGAGATGCACGAGGTGGCGGAGCTCGGCGTCGCCGCCCATTGGAGCTACCACCAGGGCGCGCCCAGCACCGAGGGCCCGCAATACCGCTGGCTGCGCGAGCTCCTCGACATCCTGGAGCACGCATCGGGGCCGGAGGAATTCCTCGAGCACACGCGGCTCGAGATGTTCCAGGACCAGGTGTTCTGCTTCACGCCCAAGGGCGATCTCTTCGCGCTGCCGCGTGGCGCCACGCCGGTCGACCTCGCCTATGCCGTCCATTCCGAGATCGGCGACACCTGCGTCGGCGCCAAGATCAACGGCCGCCTGGTGCCGCTCCGCACCCAGCTGCAGAACGGCGACCAGGTCGAGATCGTGACCTCCAAGGTGCAGACGCCGTCGCCGACCTGGGAGCGCTTCGTCGTCACCGGCAAGGCGCGCGCCCGCATCCGCCGCTTCATCCGCACCCAGCAGCGCCAGCAGTACCTCGATCTCGGCAAGTCGATCCTGCAGAAGGCGTTCCGCCAGGAGGGCCACGAGCTCACCGAGAAGGCGACCCACGAGGCGCTCAAGATCTTCAACGTCGACACCGCCGAGGATCTTTTCGTCTCGGTGGGCGAGGGGGTGCGGACCGGGCGCGAGGTCGTGCATGCGATCTTCCCGCCCAAGGCCGACGAGAAGTCGCGCAAGGTGGTGCCGCTCTCCGAGGCGCGCGGCAAGGGGAAGAAGGCGTCGGACACCGCGGTGCCGATCCGCGGCCTCATCCCGGGCATGGCGCTGCATTTCGCCGGCTGCTGCCATCCGCTGCCCGGCGACCGCATCGTCGGCATCGTCACGACGGGCAAGGGCGTTACCATCCACACCATCGACTGCGAGACCCTGGAGAACTACGCCGACACGCCGGAGCGCTGGCTCGACGTCGCCTGGAGCAGCAGCGGCGATCCGACCCAGGCCCATGTCGGCCGCATCAACGTCATCATCGGCAACGAGCCCGGCAGCCTCGGCAGCCTGACGACGATCATCGGCAAGCACGCCGGCAACATCACCAATCTCAAGATCACCAACCGCTCGCAGGATTTCTTCGAGATCATCGTCGATATCGAGGTGCAGGACGTGAAGCACCTCACCAACATCATCGCGGCGCTGCGCGCGGCGCCGTCGATCAACTCGGTCGACCGCGCGCGCGGCTGAGATCGGAACGACGCTGAGAAAGGTCCTCCCATGACCCGTGCCAGACATGCGCTCCGCCTGGGCGTCAACATCGACCACGTGGCGACGATCCGCAACGCGCGCGGCATCAAGCATCCCGATCCCGTGCGGGCGGCCAGGCTCGCGGCGCAGGCCGGCGCCGACGGCATCACCGCGCATCTGCGCGAGGATCGCCGCCACATCTCCGACGAGGACATCGAGCGGCTCTCCAGCGAGATCGACCTGCCGCTCAACCTGGAGATGGCGGCCACCGACGAGATGCTGAAGATCGCGCTCCGGCACGAGCCGCACGCCGCGTGCATCGTGCCGGAGAAGCGCGCCGAGCTCACCACCGAGGGCGGTCTCGACGTGGTCGGCGGCCACAATCACCTGGCGCCTTATGTGCGCGAGCTCGTACAGGCGAAGATCCGGGTCTCGCTCTTCATCGATCCCGAGCCCGCCCAGCTCGACATGGCGCGCAAGCTGGGGGCGCCGGTGGTCGAGCTCCATACCGGCGCCTATTGCGAGGCCGAGGGCGAGGCGCAAGGGCGCGAGCTCGCCCGCATCCGGAAGGCGGCCGCCCATGCGGAGGCGATCGGCCTCGAGTGCCACGCCGGCCACGGGCTCAGCTACGAGACGGTGGGGCCGGTCGCCGCCATCCCCACCATCGTCGAGCTCAACATCGGCCACTTCCTGGTGGGCGAGGCGATCTTCAGCGGCCTCGACAGCGCCATCAAGCGCATGCGCGCGCTGATGGACAAGGCGCGCGCCGAGGTGCGGGGCGAGCGCAGCGCCTGACCCGCCGGGCGGGATTTTAGCGTCCTGCTGCGGCCTTGACTTAAGGGGGGCGGGTGGGCTTCATCACCCGCGCCCGTCGGGCACCCCCGACTCGGCCCGAAGCGCCCCGCCCGGCTTATGGATTTTAATTCATGAAGAACAAGGCTCCCGGCTACAAACAGGTGAAGGCCGCTGGCGGCATGGGAGAGACCGTGCGCACCATCGTCTACGCGGTGGTGATCGCCATCGCGGTGCGCACCTTCGCCTACGAGCCCTTCAACATCCCCTCGGGGTCGATGATGCCGACCCTGCTGATCGGCGACTACCTCTTCGTCTCCAAGTATTCCTACGGCTACAGCCGATACTCGCTGCCCTTCGGACTGCCTTTCATTCCCGGCCGGATCTTCTATCGCCAGCCCAAGCGCGGCGACGTCGTGGTGTTCAAGGTGCCGAAGGACAACTCCACCGACTTCATCAAGCGCGTGGTCGGGCTGCCCGGCGACAAGATCCAGGTGATCGGCGGCACGCTCTACGTGAACGACGTGCCGGCGAAACGGACCTGGGTCAGCAAGTACGCCGACAGCGAGGACCGGCGCTCGCTCGCCACCATCCGCGAGGAGTACGAGGAGGTGCTGCCGGGCGGCGTGCGCCACATGATCCTGCTGGCCGGCACCGAGGCGGGATCGCCGCCCAAGGACTGCACCAACAACCGCTTCACCACCACGACAGAGGAGGTGGAGAACACCTGTCCCTTCGTCGTGCCGGCGGACCATTACTTCATGATGGGCGACAACCGCGACAACTCCGCCGACAGCCGCGTCATGGGCAGCGGCGTGGGATTCGTGCCGGCGGAGAACCTGGTCGGCCGCGCGGAGTTCATCTTCTTCTCCACCGACGGCTCCGCGCAGTGGTGGGAGATCTGGAAATGGCCGTTCGCCGTCCGCTACGACCGGCTGTTCAAGGCGATCGAGTAGGATGACGGCGAAGGGTTCCGATCTCGAACCCTTGTTCGAGGCCCTGGGCCACCGGTTCGCCGCGCCGCATCACCTCACCGAGGCGCTCACGCATCCGAGCGCCGGCCAGCGCCGCGGCGGACCGCGCCGCAGCTACGAGCGGCTGGAATTCCTCGGCGACCGCGTGCTCGGCCTGGCGATGGCGGAGCTGCTCTGGAGCCGCTTCCCCGCCGAGACCGAGGGCGAGCTGTCGCGCCGCCATGCGAGCCTGGTGCGCCGCGAGGCGCTGGTGGAGGTGGCGCGCGCCATCGGTCTCGGCCGCTTCATCATCGTCGGCACCGGCGAGGCGGCCGCCCGCGACAACGGCAGCGTGCTGGCGGATGCCTGCGAGGCGGTGATCGCCGCGCTCTATCTCGATGGCGGGCTCGCGGCGGCGCAGGCCTTCGTGCGCCGCTACTGGGAGGCGATGCTCGCCGCCGATGTCGAGCCGCCGCGCGATGCCAAGACCGCGCTCCAGCAATGGGCGCTCGGGCGCGGCCGCGGCCTGCCGGTCTACGAGACCGTGAGCGCCGAGGGGCCGGCGCACCAGCGCATCTTCACGGTGACGGCGCGGATCGAGGGCAGCGAGGCGGCGAGCGCCAGCGGCAGCTCCAAGCGCGCGGCGGAGACCGCCGCCGCCGCGACGCTGCTGTCGCGCCTAACCGGCGGCGAGCCGCAGGAGCGCCCGTCATGACCGACACCGTCACCCGCTGCGGCTATGTGGCGCTGATCGGCGCGCCCAACGCCGGCAAGTCGACGCTCCTCAACGGCCTTGTCGGCGCCAAGGTCTCGATCGTCTCGCCCAAGGTGCAGACGACGCGCCGGCGCGTGCTCGGCATCGCGGTCGAAGGGCCGGCGCAGATCGTCTTCGTCGACACGCCCGGCATCTTCTCGCCGCGGCCCGGCCGCCGCCTGGAGCGCGCCATGGTGGCCGCCGCCTGGGAAGGCAGCGAGGACGCCGACATCGTCGTGCTGCTGGTGGACGTGACGAAGCCCGAGGATCCCGACACCGCCGCCATCATCGAACGGCTCAAGGCGGCGGGCCGCCGCGCCGTCCTCGCCCTCAACAAGATCGACCTGGTGAAGCCGCCGGTGCTGCTGGCGCTCGCCGAGCGCTTCGCGGCGACTGACATCTTCGCGCCGATCTTCATGATCTCGGGCCTCTCCGGCGACGGCGTCGCGGACCTCAAAAAGCATCTGACCGAGGCGGTGCCGGCGGGGCCCTGGCTCTATCCCGAGGATCAGCTCTCCGACCTGCCGCAGCGCCTGATCGCCGCCGAGGTGACGCGGGAGCAGATCTTCCTGCAGCTCCACGACGAGCTGCCCTACGCTTCCGCCGTCGAGACCGACAAGTGGGAGGAGCGCAAGGACGGCAGCGTCCGCATCGAGCAGACCGTCTTCGTGCAGCGGCCGAGCCAGAAGGCGATCGTGCTGGGCGAGGGCGGACAGCAGATCAAGCGCATCGGCGCCCGCGCCCGCGCCGAGCTCGAGAAGATGCTGGGCCGGCGCGTTCACCTCTTCCTCTTCGTCCGCGTCGAGAAGGCGTGGACCGAGGATCGCGAGCGCTACGAGGCCCTGGGCCTCGACTACGAGAGCTGATGTTACAGAAGACGGTCGCGAACGAAATGACCCTCTCCGCCGCGATAGCGGGGGAGAGGGAGGGACCCATTGCCATGCAATGGGAGGGTGAGGTGGTGCCCGCGGACAGACACCTCACCCTCCCGTCGCTCGCGCGATGGGCCCCTCCCTCTCCCC
>DATKPX010000071.1:0-4223 GCA_035523855.1 Allostellaceae bacterium | reverse complement strand
TGATGCTGCAGAGCCTGGCTTGGGCCCGCAAGCAGTCCGCGCTCGCCTGGGAGCTGCGGGCGGCGACCAGCCTGGCGCGCCTCTGGTCGCGGAACGGTCGCGCCAAGGAGGCGCTGGCCTTGCTGGCGCCGCTCCATGGCCGCTTCACCGAAGGGCTCGGGACCATCGATCTCGTCGCGGCGCGCGAGCTGCTCGTCGAGCTTCGCCGCTCGACCTAGCCCTCCGCCTATTCCAGGCTGCGGCGGTAGTCGGTCGGCGTCCGCCCGGTCAGCCGGCGGAAGGCAGCGGTGAAGGAGCCGGTCTCGGCGAAGCCGACGCTGAGCGCGATATCGGTCACCGACTGCGAGCGCGACGCCAGCATCTCCTTCGCGCGGTCGATCCGCCGCGCCGTGTGGTAGCGGTGCGGCGGGGTGCTGAAGCTGAGCTTGAAGGCGCGCGCGAAATGGAACGGACTGAGCCGCACCAGCTCGGCGAGCGTCGCCAGCGCGATCGGCTCGGCGAGATTGGCCTCGATGTACTCGGCGACCCGGTTCATCTGCCAGCCGGCGAGCCCGCCCCGCGTCGGTGGCGCCGCCGATGCGACGCCGCTGTTGAGCCGCACGAGCTCATGAGCGAGCACGGCCACCAGCGCCTCGGCATAGAGCCGGTTATAGGCCCCGGTATTCCCGACCAGGGTGGCGAGCTTGGCGGATGTCGCCCAGATCGCCGCGTCGTCGAAGTGGAGGCGCGGCTCGAAGTCGATGCCGCCGAAGCCGAGGTCGGGATCCACCAGCGGGCCGGCGGGATCGAAATAGAAGTGGAAGCCGCGCCAGAGCGTGCGCGGCTCCGACCAGCCGCGGAGCTCGCGTCCCGCCGGAACGAAAGTGAGCTTGCGCGTGGTCGTGCGCAACCGCGAGGGCGCCAGACCCTCGACCACGATCTCGCCGGCATTCTGGTCGGCGCGCTCCGAGGCGATCAGGAGATGGAGCGGCGAGCGCGCGCGGTACGCGAAGCGCTCGTGCCGGGTAATCTGCACGATCTCGGCCGCCGCACCGCGCCAGCCACCGCACTGGCGCCGGACGATGTCCGCCGGCGTGAATTGGACGGTGCTGCCGCCGAGGCCGGCGGCTTCCGCATCGCCGGCCGGCCAATGGTCGAGCGGCTCCTCGGTCTCGCGGCAAGGCGGCGTGAACGGGCGCGGCAGAGCGGCAGATCGAGGTGAGATGCGCTCACGCTGATAATCCGGGATCGAGACGAGTGACATGGGGTTACCTCGGCGGTTGCGGCATGTGAGCCGATCCCGAGCGTGCCGGGATCGGTCTCGATCATGCTGGCGTCCGCCGCCCGCTCACAGAAAAAGGACGTGAAGTCCCGTAAAATCTCGCGAATCAGCCTCTAACAACTTCTAACGACCGCCCGCCGCCGCGGACGTCCATGATGGGCGCACTCAACCCTGGACCAGCGCCCGTCTTTGTCTTCGTCAGCGGCCGCCATGACTCACCTTCTGACGATCTCCGGGCTTGTGGCGCTCTCCGGCGCGATGGCCCGCGTCGGTCGCGGCGCGAGCGACCGCCGATGACGCTCCTCGACGAGGTTCTGGATGCGAGTGGAGGCGCCGACCGCTGGCGCCGGCTGCGGCGCTTCACCGCGCATCTCTCGATCGACGGCGCGTTGCTGGCGCGCCGGGGAAGAGCGGCGCTCGCGAAAGACATCGCGGTCGAGGGCTTCCCGGAGACGCAGTCGCTGCGCCTCACCGGCTGCACCGGGTCCGATCGACGCTGCCTCTGCCGGCCGGAGCACGTGGCGATCGCGCGGCTCGACGGCCGCCTCCTGGCGGAGCGGGCGGATCCGCGCGCGGCCCTGCTGCAGGTGTCCGACGGCGAAGCCTGGGACGATCCGCATCTCGTCTACTTCTGCGCCGTCTCGATCTGGCACTGCCTGGCGCTGCCGCTGCTGCTGATGCGCGCCGGCGTCGCCAGCGAGGAGCTGCCGCCCTGGAGCGAGCGCGGCGAAATCAGGCGTCGCCTGCGGGTGATCTTTCCGCACGGCGCGCCGACCCATTGCGCGGAGCAGATCCTCCACCTCGATGCTGCCGGCCTGCTGCGGCGCGTCGACTGCGAGCCGGTCGGCGGTGGCGGGATGCGGGTGGCCGATCTTTGCTCGGCGCACCAGGAATTTTCCGGCCTCGTCATTCCCACCCTGCGCCGCTGCCTGGCGCTGGACGCGAGCGGCGCGATCGTCGCCAGGCCGGCGCAGATCGATGTCGAGATCTTCGACGCTTCCTTCGCCTAGCTGAGCATCGCCGATCGCGGCGCTGTGATGGGGTGGATGTCAACGCGGCGTAACCCGGACTATTTCGGTGCGAAGAGGGTAGTGAGCCCCCGCTGATCGCCGGAGGAAACGCCATGGCGTCGATGATGAGTGCAACGGCAATGAGGCATCAGGTCCAGGCCATCCTGTGGAGCCGGTCGGCGCTCGCGCGCTGGGCGCCGCTGCCGCTGCGGCTGATCGTCGGATACGGCTTCATGGAGCATGGCGTCGCGAAGCTGCTGCGCGGGATCGACGTCTTCGCCGTCATCCTGCACACGATCGGGGTGCCGGCGCCGCATCTGATGGCGTGGACGACCGTCCTGATCGAGCTCGCCGGCGGGCTGGCGGTTCTGCTCGGCGGGTTCGTGACCCTCGCGAGCATCCCGATGGCGGCGGTTCTGCTGGTCGCCATGTTCACCGTGCATCTCCCCTACGGCTTCAGCTCGATCAAGCTGCTGGCGGTGACCGCGGCCGGCGCGCAGTTCGGACCGCCGGGCTACGAGACCGATCTCCTCTATCTTGCCGGCCTGGCGGCCCTGGTTGCCGGCGGCTCAGGGCCGCTGGCGCTGGATCGCTTGATGCGAGGCGCGGCGGCGCCGCCACTCCCGGCGGACTGACCCCTGTGGCAAGTTCGTGACTCCCGTGGGGCAGCGAGCCAGTCCGGATTCGCATGGCCCATCTTCGCTCGGGAGAGCACGGTTCCGGCAGCCATTCTCCGCCGGCCCGGTTATTTCCGAAGCGGGCTCCTGCCTGGGCGAAGGGATCGATGCGTGGCGTTTCTCGTGCACGATGAGGCCGGTGCCTCGGTGGCAGCGTGCCGCGGCGGCGGCCGCGCGTCATGAGCTCGGTCGAGCGGGACGAGGACAGGGAAGTGTCGGGGGCGCGGCAGCGGGCCGAGCGTGCGCCCGACCGGACGCCCCCGGCGCGCGAGCCGAAAGACGGCGACCAGCAGAAGACGAAGCCGGAGGACGAGGAGGCGGGGCGACGGCGCTCGCGTCTCATCCGCGGGATCTTCGTCGCCGCGGTGGTCGTCGCGGTGATCGCCGGCACCGTCTACTGGTTCGCGACGCGCAATCTCGAGAGCACCGACGACGCCTTCACTGACGGGCGCGCGATCACCATTGCGCCGAAAATCTCCGGCTATGTGATCGAGCTGAACGTCGATGACAATCAGTTCGTCCACCAGGGCGATGTGCTGATCCGCATCGATCCGCGCGACTACCAGAATGCGCGCGATCAGGCGGCGGGCGCGCTCACCGCGGCCGAGGGTCAGCTGGCTGGCGCCGAGGCGGCGCTCGCCAAGGCGCGCGTGACCTTCCCGGCGGCGCTTGCCGCCGCCCAGGGGCAGCTGCAGATCGCCGAGGGCCAGCAATACAAGGCGCAGACCGACTATCGCCGCCAGCATTCCCTGGGCGCCGCCACCTCGCAGGAGAATGTGGATGCCTCCACCGCTGCGTCCCAGGAGGCGCAAGGACAGCTGAGCCAGGCCCAGGCGCAGGTGGAGCAGGCGACGCCGGTGCAGGAGAACATCGACGAGGCGAAAGCGCAGCGCGACCAGCTCGCGGGCCAGGTGAAGCAGGCGGCGGCGCAGCTGGCGCAAGCCGAGCTCAATCTCGGCTATACGGTGATCCGCGCGCCGCAGGACGGCTGGGTCACCCGCCGCAACGTCGAGAGGGGCGACTATGCCCAGCCCGGCGCCACGATCATGGCGATCGTCAGCCCGCAGGTCTGGGTCACCGCGAACTTCAAGGAGACCCAGCTCGATCGCATGCGCCCGGGACAGCGGGTCGATATCAGCGTCGACGCGTTTCCGAGCCTCAATCTGCGCGGGCATGTCGACAGCGTGCAGCTCGGCTCGGGCAGCCGCTTCAGCGCCTTTCCCGCCGAGAACGCCACCGGCAACTTCGTCAAGATCGTGCAGCGTGTTCCCGTGA
>DATKPX010000070.1:0-7510 GCA_035523855.1 Allostellaceae bacterium | reverse complement strand
TGAACCGCCTGCGCCATCGCATCCGCCTGCGTGTCGACGGCGGCATCAAGACCGGCCGCGACGTAGTGATCGCGGCGATCCTCGGCGCCGAGGAATATGGGCTCGGCACCGCCTCGCTGGTGGCGATGGGCTGTATCCTGGTGCGCCAGTGCCACTCCAACACCTGTCCGGTCGGCATCTGCACCCAGGACGAGAAGCTTCGCGCCAAGTTCACGGGAACGCCGGAGAAGGTGGTGAACCTCTTCAGCTTCGTCGCCGAGGAGGTGCGCGAGATCCTGGCCTCGCTCGGCGCGCGCAGCCTCAACGAGGTGATCGGCCGCACCGATCTGCTGGCGCAGGTGAGCCGCGGCGGCCAGCATCTGGACGATCTCGACCTGAACCCGATCCTGGCGCAAGCGGATCCCGGCGAGTATCCGCGCTACTGCACGCTCGAGGGCCGGAACGAAGTGCCGGACACGCTCGACGCGCAGATGATCAAGGACGCGAAGGCGCTCTTCGAGGTGGGCGAGAAGATGCAGCTCACCTACAACGTGCGCAACACACACCGCGCCGTGGGCGCGCGGCTTTCCTCCATGGTGACGCGCCGCTTCGGCATGGTGGGGCTGCAGCCCGGCCACATCACGGTCAGGCTGCGCGGGTCCGCCGGCCAGTCGCTCGGCGCTTTTGCCGTGCAAGGTCTCAAGCTCGAGGTGTTCGGCGACGCCAACGACTATGTGGGGAAAGGGCTTTCCGGCGGCACCATCACCGTCCGGCCGATGACCTCCTCGCCGCTGCAGAGCCACCGGAACACCATCATCGGCAATACCGTTCTCTATGGCGCCACTGCCGGCAAGCTCTTCGCCGCCGGCCAGGCCGGCGAGCGCTTTGCGGTCCGGAACTCCGGCGCGCAGGTGGTGGTGGAGGGCTGCGGCTCCAACGGCTGCGAGTACATGACCGGCGGCATCGCCGCGATCCTCGGTCCCGTCGGCGACAATTTCGCCGCTGGCATGACCGGCGGCATGGCTTTCGTCTACGACCCCTCGGGCGAGCTCCCGAGTCGCGTCAATCCCGAGAGCGTCGTCTGGCAGCGGGTGCAGACGCCGCACTGGATCGGCGTGCTGCGGGGCCTGGTCGAGGAGCATGTGCGCGAGACCCAGTCGCGCTTCGCCGAGCAGCTGCTGGTGGATTGGGAGCGCGCGCGCCGGCATTTCTGGCAGGTGGTGCCGAAGGAGATGCTGGAGCGCCTGCCGCAGCCGCTCACCACCGAGAAGAAGCGCGCCGAGGCCGGCGACGACTGAGGGATCCTCGCGGGCAAATTTCGGCCCCGGAGCATTTATCGCCGAAGCGGGTTGCCGGTCCGGGGCAGAAAATGCGACCAAACCAATAGTCGGAAGGGCGACCCGGGTTAGATCCGGATCGCCCGCCTTCCGCAACCGCTGCATCGCGGCGGCGACTGCGCTAGACTGCGGCGGTCATGCGCCTGCTCTATCACCTCTGGCTCTCGCCCTTCTCCCGCAAGATTCGCGTTGTTCTCAAGGAGAAGAGCCTCGACTTCACCATGAAGGTCGAGAAGACCTGGGAGCGTCGGCCGGAATTCCTGGCCTTGAACCCTGCCGGCGACGTGCCGGTCCTGATCGAGCCCGACGGCACCGTGCTGGCGGATGCCGGCGCCATCGCCGAGTTCCTCGACGAGGTCTACCGCGACAAGCTGCTGATGGGGATCAACCCGCTCGACCGCGCCGAGGTGCGCCGCCTCACCGCCTGGTTCGACGAGAAGATGAACCGCGAAGTGACCGAGAACTTGATCGGCGAGAAGATGATGAAGCGCTTCCTGGGGCTGGGCGAGCCGAACTCGAGCGCGATTCGCGCCGGAAAATCCAATCTTGGCTATCACCTCGACTACGTGACTTTCCTGGTGGAGCGCCGGCGCTGGCTGGCCGGCGATCATTTCTCGATGGCCGACATCACCGCGGCGGCGCATTTCTCGGCGCTCGACTATCTCGGCGACGTGCCCTGGGACGAGCATGAGCCGGCCAAGGAATGGTATGCGCGCATCAAGTCGCGCCCGAGCTTCCGACCGCTGCTCGCCGACCACATCCCCGGCGCGCCGCCACCCAAGCACTACGCCGATCTCGATTTCTAGATCGCCGCTGCGCTCATCAAGCGTCCTTCGACTCGGCGCTTCGCGCCGGCTCAGGATGAGGAATAAGCGAGATGATCCTCATCCTGAGCCGACCGCGTAGCGGACGAGTCGAAGGACGCACGATGCTTCTATCGGCGAAGAGTGCTCAGTTCTTGGCGGCCGGCGGGGCCGGTGCCGCGGCCGGCGCCTCCGGTGCCAGCTTGTCGAGCTCGGCGAGATTGCTGCGCGCCTGCTCCGCCGCGGCGCCCTCGGGCACCAGCTCCAGCACCTTGCTCCAGTCCGTGCGGGCGCCGGGATAGTCGCCCTTGGCGGCGGCGATAGCGCCGCGCTCGAGATAGGCGTCGGGAAATTTCGGCGACAGGGTCACCGCGCGATTGGCGTCGTCCGCCGCCAGATCGACGGCGTCCACATGGCGATAGGCAGCGGCGCGCAGCACCAACGCCTCCGCGTTCTTGGCGTCGCCGTCGAGCACGGCGTTGAGGTCGTCGAGCGCCGCCCAATAATCGCGGGCGAGACCCGCCACCTCGGCGCGGCCGAGCAGCAGATGGATGTCCTTCGGGCGCAGCTTGAGCGCCGCGTCGTACTCGGCGCGGGCGTCCTTCGGCTTCTGCGCCATGAACCAGGCCTGCGCGGCCTGCTCATAGGCCTCGACGCGAAGATCGACGGTGTCGCGGTTGGCGCCCTGGGCGATATCGTGAAAGCGCTTGGCCGCTTCGTCATATTGCTGCAGGCCGTAGAGCGAGACCGCCTCGCAATGCTCCGCCGCATAGCCGCCGCCGTGATCGCGCCACTGCAGCGCCTGGGCGAAGGCCTGCTCCGGGTGCTCGGCGGCCAGGTTCATGCAGCGCTCGTATGTATGCTCCGGGCTCTCGGGCGGCACCGGCGGCGGCTTCTGCGGGGAGGGTGGCGGCTTGGTTTCCGCCGCGGCAACCGCCGGTGGCGCGATCAGGCCCGCGAGCAGCGCCCCGCCGAGAGCCAGGGCCAGGGAGAAGCGGACGCTATTCTCCCGGCGCCGCGGGGACATGACGCTCCGCGATCGCCCCATCGGCCGGCGCCGTGGCCGGATGCGCGAAGGCGTGGCGCAGGCGCTCGAGATAGACGTAGATGACCGGCGTGATGAAGAGCGTGAGGCTCTGGGAGACGATCAGGCCGCCGACCACCGCGAGGCCGAGGGGCCGGCGCAGCTCGGAGCCGGCGCCGGAGCCGAGCGCGATCGGCAGCGAGCCCATGATCGCCGCCATGGTCGTCATCATGATCGGCCGGAAGCGCAGCAGGCAGGCGTCGTAGATCGCCTTCTCCGGCGTGGTGTCGCCGCTCCTCTGCTGCTCGATCGCGAAGTCGATCATCATGATCGCGTTCTTCTTCACGATGCCGATCAGCATGACGATGCCGATGATGGCGATGACGCTGAGATCCTGGCGGAACAGCATCAGCGTCAGCAGCGCGCCGAGGCCCGCCGCCGGCAAGCCGGAGAGGATCGTCACCGGATGGATGAAGCTCTCGTAGAGGATGCCCAGCACGATGTAGATGACGATGACCGCTGCCATCAACAGCAGACCCTGGCCCTTGAGCGAATCCTGGAAGACCTGGGCGGTGCCCTGGAAGCTGGAGGCGACGGTCACCGGCAGGTTGACTTCGCGCTCGACACGGGTGATCGCACTCACCGCCTCGCCCAGCGACACGCCCTCCGCCAGGTTGAAGGAGATGGTGACCGAGGGGAGCTGGCCCTGATGGTTCACCGTTACCGGCCCGACGCCCTGGTGGACGGTGGCGAAGGCGTCGAGCTGCACCATCTGGCCGCTCGCGGCGCGTACGTAGATCTTCGAGAGGTCCGAGGGATCCTTCTGGTAGTCGGGATCGCTCTCCAGGATCACCTCATACTCGTTCGACGGCATGTAGATGGTGGAGATCTGCCGCGTGCCGAAGGAGCTGTAGAGCGCGTTCCTCACCTGGTCGGCGGTGAGGCCGAACTGGGCCATCTTGTCGCGATCGAAATCGACCATGACCTGGCGATTGTGCAGCGCCAGGTCCGAGGTCACGTCCTGGAAGCCCGGCAGTCCGCCGATCTTCTGCTCCATCACCGGCGCCAGGCGGTAGAGCTCGTCGGTATCGCCGTCCTGCAGCGTGTACTGATAGAGGCTCTTGGAGAGCCGGCCGCCGAGCTGGATGTTCTGGATCGGCTGAAAGTAGACGGTGAAGCCCGGCAGCTTCGCGAGCGCGCGCCGCATGCGCTGGATCACCTCCATCACCGACGCTCTGCGCTCGTCCAGCGGCTTCAGGGTGATGAACATGCGGCCGTTGTTGAGCGCCGGCGAGAAGCCGGTGGCGCCGACGAAGGAGTTGACGTCCTGCACCGCGGGATCGGCCTTGACGATCGCCGCTGCCTCCTTCTGGTGCGCCGCCATCGATTCGAAGGAGATGTCCTGCGCCGCCTCGGTGGTGGCGAAAATCAGGCCCGTGTCCTCGATCGGGAAGAAGCCCTTTGGCACCACCACGTAGAGCCAGAGGCTGACGGCGAGGGTGGCGAGGGTGGCCAGCAGCGTGATGAACTTGTGCGAAAGCACCTGGCGCAGGCCCCAGGCGTAGCCCGCCAGCAGCCCCTCGAAGCCTTTCTCGGTGATCCGGTAGAAGGCGTTGTGCTTCTCGTTGGCCTCGTGCGGCTTCAGCAGCCGCGAGCACAGCATCGGCGTCAGCGTCAGCGAGACGAGGCCCGAGATCAGGATGGTCATGCTGATGGTGACCGCGAACTCGCGGAACACGCGGCCGACCACGCCGCCCATGAACAGCACGGGGATGAAGACCGCCACCAGCGACAGGGTGATCGAAATGATGGTGAAGCCGATCTCGCGCGAGCCCTTGAGCGCCGCCTCGAACGGCCGCTCGCCGCCCTCGATGTGGCGGACGATGTTCTCCAGCATGACGATGGCATCGTCGACGACGAAGCCCACCGACAGCGTCAGCGCCAGCAGCGACAGGTTGTCGATCGAGTAGCCCATCACGTACATGCCGGCGAAAGTGCCGATCACCGAGACGGGCAGCGCCAGCGCCGGGATCACCGTGGCGGTGACGTTGCGCAGGAAGAGGAAGATCACCATCACCACCAGCGCCACGGTGAGCCCCAGGGTGAAGCGCACGTCGCTGACCGACTCGCGGATCGAGACCGAGCGGTCGTTCAGGACCTGCAGATTGATCGAGGGCGGGATCTGCTCGCGGAAGATCGGCACCAGCGCCTTCACCGCGTCCACCACCTCGACGGTGTTGGCGTCGGGCTGGCGCTGCACGGCGAGGATGATCGAGCGGGTGCCGTTGAGCCAGCCCGCCACCTTGTCGTTCTCGACGCTGTCGACCGCTTTGGCGACCTCGCGCAGCCGCACCGGCCCGCCGTTCTTGAAGGCGACCACCAGGTCGCGATAATGCGCCGCCTCGTTGAGGCCGGTCGGCGCCTGGATGGTGAAGCTCTGGTTCGGGCCCGAGAGCTGGCCCACCGGCGTGCTGGAATTGGCCGCGGCGATGGCGTTCTGCAGGTCGGCGAGGCCGATGCCCTTGGCGGCGAGCGCCTCCGGATTGGCCTGGATGCGGACGGCGTATTTCTGCGCGCCGAACACCTGCACCTGCGCCACGCCGGAGATCTGCGAGACGCGCTGGCCGATCAGCGTCTCGGCATACTCGTCGACGGCGGAGAGCGGCTGCGTCGCCGAGGACAGCACCAGGAACAGCACCGGCTGGTCCGCCGGATTGACCTTCTGGAAGGAAGGCGGCGTCGTCATCTCGATCGGCAGCTTCTTCGCCGCCGTCGTCATCGCCGACTGCACGTCGAGAGCGGCGCCGTCGATGTTGCGGTTGAGATCGAACTGCAGCGTGATCGTGCTGACGCCCTGGCCGCTGGTGGAGACGATCGAGCTCACACCGGCGATGGTGGAGAACTGCTTCTCCAGCGGCGTCGCCACCGACGAGGCCATGGTCTCCGGGCTGGCGCCCGGCAGCTGCGCCGACACCACGATGGTCGGGAAATCGACGCGTGGCAGCGCCGCGACCGGCAGCAGGCGATAGCTGAAAAGGCCGAAGATCACGAAGGCCATCATGACCAGCGTCGTCATGACCGGCCGCCGGATACAGCTCTCCGGCATGCTCACGATGCGCGCTCCGCCTTCTGCTTCGGCTCGGCCGAGGTGCGAATGTCGATCTTGCTGCCGTTGGTGAGGCGGAGCTGGCCGTCGGTGACGACGCGCTCGCCCTCGGCGAGGCCCTTCTCGATGACGCTCTGGCCGTCGATGGTGCGGGCGACCGTCACCGGACGGTACTCGACGGTGTTGTCGCTCTTCACCACATAGCAATAGGTGCCGTTCTGCCCGACCTGCACCGCCGCGGCGGGTGTCACGATCGCGTTGGGATCGGTCTTGAGCGTCGTCTGCACGTTGACGAACTCGCCGGGCCACAGGCGCTCATTGACATTCTCGAACACGGCCTTGAGCGAGATGGTGCCGGTGGTGGCGTCGATCTGGTTGTCGATGACGTCGAGACGGCCGTTGACCGCGCCGCTGGGGTCGGCGGGCGCGGTGGCGGCGACCGGCACCTTGCCGGCGGCGAGCGCGGCGCGGATCCCCGGCAGCTCGCGCTGCGGCACCGAGTAGCTGACGTAGATCGGCTTCATCTGGTTGATGAGGACAAGCGAGATGGTGTCGTTCGCCTTCACCGCGTTGCCGGTCTTGAGCGAGATCACGCCGACCCGGCCGTCGATCGGCGAGGTGATCGTGTAGTAGGTGAGCTGAACCCGGAGATTGTCCACCGCCGCCTGGTCGGCAAGCATGTTGGCCTCCGACGTCGCCGCCGTGGTGCTCACCTGGTCGAACTGCTGGCGGGAGACGAACTCCTTCTCGGTGAGCGGCTTGAAGCGGGCGACGTCGCGCTTGGCGTTTTCGAGCTGCGCGCGGTCGCGGGCGAGGTTCGCCTCCGCCTGCTTGAGTTGCGCCAGCGCCGAGCGCGTGTCGAGGATGAAGAGCACGTCGCCGGCCTTCACGCTCTGGCCGTCGGCGATCTTCACCTCGGCGATCTGGCCGTCGACGCGGGATTTGACCGCCACCGAGGCGATCGGCTGCACGGTGCCGATGGCGTCGATGCGGACGGGGATCGCGGCGCGCTCCACCGGCGCCACCACCACCGGCACCGCCGGGGTCGCGCTTCCGCCCTTGGCCGGCGTCTCCGCCGCCTTCAGCACGAATGCCTGGTAGCCGACGCCGCCCACGGCAACGACGACCAGGAACGCTACTGCGATGAGTATGCGCTTCATACGACTTTACCGCGCTGCCCCGGCGCCCGGCCCGGTGCCGCCACCCGTCCCCCGATATTGCAGTGCATTATATACGAAGGCCAGATTAATTATCACTATAC
>DATKPX010000069.1:0-2915 GCA_035523855.1 Allostellaceae bacterium | reverse complement strand
TCGGCGCTCTTCACCCGCGGCGAGACCCAGGCCCTCGTGGTCGCCACGCTCGGCACCGGCGAGGATGAGCAGATCATCGACGCGCTCGAGGGCGAGTATCGCCAGGCCTTCATGCTGCACTACAACTTCCCGCCCTATTCGGTCGGCGAGGCCGGCCGCATGGGCTCGCCGGGCCGGCGCGAGATCGGTCACGGCAAGCTCGCATGGCGCGCCGTCCATCCGCTGATGCCCGAGAAGGAGAAGTTCCCCTACACGGTCCGCGTCGTCTCCGAGATCACGGAGTCGAACGGCTCCTCCTCGATGGCCAGCGTCTGCGGCGCCTCGTTGTCGCTGATGGATGCGGGCGTGCCGCTGAAGACGCCGGTGGCCGGCATCGCCATGGGCCTGATCAAGGAAGGCTCCCGCTTCGCGGTGCTCTCCGACATCCTCGGCGACGAGGATCACCTCGGCGACATGGACTTCAAGGTCGCCGGCACCGAGGGCGGCGTCACCGCGCTGCAGATGGACATCAAGATCACCTCGATCACCGAGGAGATCATGAAGATCGCCCTGGGCCAGGCGCGCGACGGGCGCCTGCACATCCTCGGCGAGATGTCGCGCGCGCTGACGACGGCGCGCGAGGGGGTGAGCGGCAACGCGCCGCGCATCACCACCATCCACATCCCGAAGGACAAGATCCGCGAGGTGATCGGCTCCGGCGGCAAGGTGATCCGCGAGATCTGCGAGGTGACCGGCGCCAAGATCGACATCGAGGACGACGGCACCATCAAGGTCGCCGCCGTCGACGCCAGCGCCTCCCAGGCGGCGATCGACTGGATCCGCGGCATCGTGGCGGAGCCGGAGCTCGGCGTGATCTACACCGGCAAGGTGGTGAAGATCATGGATTTCGGCGCCTTCGTGAACTTCCTCGGCGCCCGCGACGGTCTCGTCCACATCAGCGAGCTGGCGCCACAGCGCGTCGCCAAGGTGGGCGATGTCGTCAAGGTCGGCGACCAGGTGAAGGTGAAGGTGCTGGGCTTCGACGACCGCGGCAAGGTGAAGCTCAGCATGAAGCAGGTCGACCAGGCCACCGGCGAGGACATCTCGGCGAAGCTGGAGGCCGAGCGCGATGCACGCCGGCGCGAGCGCGGCGGCGAGCAGGCCGCGTCCTAGTTGGCGTTGAGTCTGCGGCCCACCCCGCACCGGACCCTCCCCCTCAAGGGGGGAGGGCGCGGGATCTGCTCTCTCCTCTCGACGCCGCGATGACCGCCGCCGCCGCGCGCAAGCCGCGCTTTCCGCATGCGCCGCCGCGGGTGATCGGGCATCGCGGCGCCGCCGGGATCGCGCCGGAGAACACGCTCGCCGGTTTCCGCAAGGCGGCGGCGCTCGGCGTGCGCTGGGTCGAGTTCGACGTCCATCTCGCCGCCGACGGCGTGCCCGTGGTCATCCACGACGACGATCTCGACCGCACCACCACGGGCAAGGGCCCGCTGGCGGCGCTGACATCCACGGCGCTCTCCGCGCTCGATGCCGGCGCCTGGTTCGATGCCGCCTACCAGGGCGAGCGCGTGCCGACCCTCGCCGCGGTGGTGGCGCTGCTGGGCAAGCTCGAGCTCGGCGCCGTCGTCGAGATCAAGCCGTCGCGCGGCGCCGAGGCGGCGACCGCGGAGGCGACGGTGCGCTTCCTGCTGGAGCACTGGCCCGATCATCTGCCGCCACCCATGGTGTCGAGCTTCAAGCGCGCGGCGCTGGAGCGCGCCCACAAGGCGGCGCCCGGCATCGCCCGCGCGCTCCTGGCGCAGGAGCTGCCCGAGGATTGGCAGGCCGAGGTCGACCGGCTCGGCTGCGCCGCGATCCATCTCAGCCACCGCACGCTCAGCGCCGCCAGCGCGGAATCGGTGACGCGCGCGGGGTTGCCGCTCTTCGCCTATACGGTTAATGATGCGGCGCGGGCGGCGGAGCTCTTCCGCTGGGGAGTGACGGCGGTGTTCAGCGACCGGCCGGATCTGCTCGCCGGGGCGGCGGCGGAAGCTGGCCCGGTTTGATTATTGCCGCGTCAATCAATACATATTGCACTTGGGAGTAAGCCGGTGCGGGCCGCCTCTGCGGCAGCCCGGCGACGGAACGGGGAACACAGGTGAAGGCACTGAATTCGCTGGTCATTTCGGGCCGGGAAGTGCTGCCGCTGGTCGAGGGCGGCAAGGGCATCTCCGTCTCCAACGGCGAGAGCTCCGGCGCCTGGGCGGCTTCCGGCGGCGTCGGCACGTTCTCCGGCGTCAATGCCGACAGCCTCGCCGCTGACGGCAGCCGGATCTCGCAGATCTACCATGGCCGCACCCGGCGCGAGCGCCATGAGGAGCTGATCCGCTACTCGATCGCCGGCGGCATCCATCAGGCCAAGGTCGCCTACGAGCGGGCGAACGGCCAGGGCCGCATCCACATGAATGTGCTCTGGGAGATGGCGGCGGCGGAGCGCATCCTGCATGGCGTGCTCGAGGGCGCGCGCGGCCTCATCAGCGGCGTCACCTGCGGCGCCGGCATGCCCTATCGCATCGCCGAGATCTGCGCCAAGTACGGCGTCCACTACTATCCCATCGTCTCCTCGGCGCGAGCCTTCCGCGCGCTCTGGAAGCGTGCCTATCACAAGTTCCAAGGGTGGCTCGGCGGCGTCGTCTACGAGGATCCCTGGCTCGCCGGCGGCCACAACGGCCTCTCCAACGTCGAGGATCCCGAGAAGCCGGGCGCGCCCTTCCCGCGCGTGCACGAACTGCGCCAGCTCATGCGCGAGTACAAGCTCGATCAGACGCCGATCTTCATGGCGGGCGGCGTCTGGTATCTGCGCGAATGGGAGGACTGGATCGACAATCCCGAGCTGGGGCCGATGGCGTTCCAGTTCGGCACGCGGCCGCTCCTCACCAAGGAGAGCCCGATCTCCG
>DATKPX010000068.1:0-2316 GCA_035523855.1 Allostellaceae bacterium | reverse complement strand
TTCTCGCAGTATCCCAGATAGAAGCCGACGCCGAGCGCCTCCGCCGCTTCGAACAGGCGCCGCGTCTCCGGCCCCGGCATCTCCGTCTCGAAGAAGGTGTCGATCTCCGCCTGGTCGGTCATGTACCAGCGCGGGAAGAAGGTGGTGAGCGCCATCTCCGGATAGACCAGCAGCTTCACGCCCTTGCCGTTGGCCTCGCGCAGCATCGCCACCATGCGGTCGACCACCTGGCGGCGCGTCTCGCTGCGGGCGATCGGCCCCATCTGCGCGGCGGCCGCTTTCAGAAGACGAGCCATTTGATCGAACCTCTCGCTCAGGAAGGAGTGACGAGCCGACCGCTGGTCGGATCGAAATTGGTGGGAAACCGCCCGCTCGGCCGCGCCGCCGCCGGCAGCTCGCAGGGCAGGAAGCGGCCGCGGCCGGCGGCGCCCTTGATCTCGCCGTCGCCCCAGACCACCTCGCCGCGCGACAGCGTCATGACCGGCCAGCCGGTGACCTTACGGCCCTCATAGGGCGTGTAGTCCATGGCGTCGTGCAGATCGGCCTGGCGGATGGTGACGGCTTTCTCCGGATCCCAGATCGCGATGTCGGCGTCGGCGCCGACGGCGATGGTGCCTTTGCGCGGATAGAGACCGTAGAGCTTCGCCGCGGTGGTGGAGGCAAGCGCCACGAATTTCGTCAGGTCCATGCGGCCCGTGCGCACACCCTCGGAGAACAGCAGCGGCAGCCGCACTTCGAGGCCGGGCACGCCGTTGCCGATCTTCTTGAAATGCGGGTTCGGCCCGTGATGCAGCTTGCCGCTGGCATCCATGCGATAGGGCGCGTGATCCGACGAGAAGACGTCGAAGACGCCGGTCTCCAGGCCGCGCCAGACCAGCTCCTGGTTCGCCTTGTCGCGCGGCGGCGGGCTGCACATGCAGCGCGCGCCCTCGACACCGGGCTGGTCTAGATCCTCGGCGCTCAGGAACAGGTATTGCGGGCAGGTCTCGGCATAGATCTTGAGGCCGCGGCCGCGCGCCCAGGCGATCTGGTCGATCGCCTCGCGGCCGGAGACATGCACGATCAGGATCGGCACGTCGACGATCTCGGCGAGGCTGATGGCGCGGTGGGTGGCCTCGCGCTCGGCGATCGCCGCGTGCGCCACGGCGTGGAACTTCGGCGCCGTGTGGCCGGCGGCGAGCAGGCGTTCGGTCAGGAAGGTGATGACGTCATGGTTCTCCGCATGAACCATGACAAGCGCGCCCTCGCGGCGCGCCAGCGCCAGCACCTCCAGCGTCTCGCGATCGCTGAGCTTCAGCGCGTCATAGGTGAGATAGATCTTGAAGGAGGTGTAGCCGTCCTTGATCAGCGCCGGCAGCTCCTGCCCCAGCACCTCCGGCCGCGGATCGGAGATGATGAGGTGGAAGGCGTAGTCGATGATCGCCTTGCCCTCGGCCTCGCGGTGATAGTCCTCCACCACCTTGCGCAGCGACTGCCCCTTGTGCTGGGCGGCGAAGGGAATGAGCGTGGTGTTGCCGCCCGCCGCCGCCGAGCGCGAGCCGCTGAGGAAATCGTCGGCGGTGGGGATCCCCATGGAGGACATCTGGGCGATGTGGCAGTGGCTGTCGATGCCGCCGGGCAGCACCAGCTTGCCGCTGGCGTCGATCTCGCGCCTGCCCTTGCCCAGGGTAGCGCCCAGCGCCGTGATCCGCCCGTCCGTCACCCCCACATCCGCCTTGAAGACGTCGGCGGCGGTGGCGACGGTGCCGTTGCGGATCACGAGGTCGAAATCGGCCATTCCCGGAGGTCCCTGGTCAGAAAGCGCGTTTGCCGCTAAGGATTATACGGATCGCCCGCGCCCTGGATAGCCTCAACAGGCCGGCCAGCGCGGGGCGATAGACCTCGTTCCTATGCACGGGATATGCCATGGCCCTCCTCGATGAATCCGCGCGCGGCTTCTACATGATCTCGGCGACGCCGTTCACCGACGACGGCGCCATGGACTGGTCGTCGACCGACCGGCTGATGGATTTCCACCTGGAATGCGGCATCGACGGCATCACCATCCTCGGCATCATGGGCGAGGCGCCGAAGCTGACCCCCGATGAGTCCGCCGCCTTCGTGAAGCGGGTGATCCAGCGCATCGGCGCTCATGTGCCAGTCATCGTCGGCGTCACCAGCGCCGGCTTCAACATCGCCGGCGACCTGGCGCGGCTCTCGATGGATCTCGGCGCCGCCGGCGTCATGGTGGCCGGCACCGGCGCGCTCAAGACCGACGACCAGATCTATGCCTATTTCGACGGCGTCATCAAAGAGCTCGGCCCCGAGATCCCCGTC
>DATKPX010000067.1:0-4810 GCA_035523855.1 Allostellaceae bacterium | reverse complement strand
GCGGCAACGCTCCCTTTATCGTCTTCAACGACGCCGACCTCGATCTCGCGGTGAAGGGCGCGATCGCCTCCAAGTACCGGAATGCCGGCCAGACCTGCGTCTGCGCCAACCGCATCCTGGTGCAGGACGGCGTCTATGAGGCGTTCGCCGGCAAGCTCGCCGATGCGGTGGGCGCCATGAAGGTCGGGCCCGGCGTCGAGAACGGCATCGCCATCGGCCCGCTTATCGACATGAAGGCGGTGGAGAAGGTGGAGGAGCATATCGGCGATGCCGTGCAGAAGGGCGCCCGCGTCGTGGTCGGCGGCAAGCGCCACGCGCTCGGCGGCAGCTTCTTCCAGCCGACCGTGCTCACCGAGGTCAACACCCAGATGAAGGTGACGCGCGAGGAGACGTTCGGCCCGGTGGCGCCGCTCTTCCGCTTCTCGACCGACCAGCAGGCGATCGAGATGGCGAACGACACCGTCTACGGCCTTGCCGCCTACTTCTACAGCCGCGACATCGGCCGCTGCTGGCGCGCGGCGGAGGCTTTGGAATACGGCATCGTCGGCATCAACGAGGGCATCATCTCCACCGAGATCGCGCCCTTCGGCGGCGTCAAGGAGAGCGGCATCGGCCGCGAGGGCTCCAAGTACGGCATCGAGGAGTATCTCGAGGTCAAATACCTCTGCATGGGCGGCATCTGAGCCTGCAGGAGCGATCGCTGACGGGAAACGGCCGCCGTCGGGCGGCCGTTTTCTTGCCGGCACCGTGATTGGCGATTTCCCGGAGAATTGCGTAGCAAGGGTAGCGGGAACGCCGCGATCGCTCTATTTCTGGATTGGGTCGCGGGCGTCCGGCTCGGGAGAAGAACATGGCCGATCGGGGACTGGAGATCAGCGATCCGGTGCTGCGTCGGCTCTATGAGTACTGGCTCGGCAAGAAGCAGGACCGCATCGCCCCCGGCCGCGGCGATATCGATCCCGGCGAGCTGCGCGACGTGCTGCCGAACCTGTTTCTCGTGGAGGCGGTGGGCTCTCCGCGGCGCTACCGGTACCGCCTTGCCGGCACGGCGGTGGTGAAGGAATTCGGCGAGGAAATCACCGGCCGGTTCCTGGATCAGGTGGATTTCGACCACGTGGCGGGGCGGGTGCTGGCGGAATACGATCGGGTCGCCGAGGAGTGCCGGCCGGTGCTCAGCCGGTGGAACTACGAGAAGTCGGTCGGCCGTCACATGATCTATCAGCGGCTCATCCTGCCGCTGTCGTCGGACGGCAGGACCGTCGACATGTTTCTCTGCGGGGCCGTCGGCACGGGACGAGGCTGACGCCGGCGGGTTGGGGTGTTGTGTCAACAGGGGTGGTGCATGAAACGTGTGCGACTGGGGTTCTCGATCGGAATGATGGCTGTGCTGCTCGCGGGCTGCGGCAGCGGCGACCCCGGCGGGCCGGCGTCGCAATCCGGCATCGATCAGGACATCAACGCGACGCGCGGCAGCGACGCCCTCATCGGCAGCCGGATCTCGCCGAGCTTCAGCGATACCCGCTTCAGCGATCGCTACACTTACGGCGGCGGCCGCTGATCGCCGTCGCTCATCCGGCCTGCTGATAGCCGCACGCGGCAAGCGCCGCCGCCATGTGCCGGGGAGGCGCGGCGGTGACGGTGACGTCGCCGCGCTCGCCGCCGAGCGGCAGCGTGATGGCGCGGGCATGGAGCTGCAGCGGCACGCGCGGACTCTGGCTGCTGCCGTAGATGGGATCGCCCAGCACGGGAAATCCGGAGACCGCGCAATGGACGCGGAGCTGGTGCGTGCGTCCGGTCTCCGGCGCGAGCTCGAGCCAGGCGAGACCGTCGCCGCGTCCCAGCACGCGGTAGCGCGTGAGCGCGCGCTGTCCGGCGGCATCCGCCACCACGCGCCAGCCTTCCTTGCGGGTGATCTTCTTCAGCGGGCGATCGATGACGCCTTCGGCTTCGGGCGGCGCGCCCTCGACCACCGCCCAGTAGATCTTCTTCACGGCGGCGGAGGAGAAGAGGCGGCCGAGCTTGCTGGCGCCGCGGCTGTGGCGCGCCAGCGCCAGGCAGCCGCTGGTGTCGCGATCGAGACGGTGGACCAGCCGCGGCGTCTCGCGAATGCCGAAGCGCAGATGAGCGAGATAGCGCTCCAGACTCTCCGGCGTGCCGGGGCCGGGATGGACGGCGAGGCCCGCGGGCTTGTCGATGACGAGAATGCTGCCGTCGCGATAGAGCACGCGCTGCTGCAGCTCCTGCGGTCTCATGGCGCTCCCGTTGCATGGCAGGGCTGCGCCGGTCGCCGCGGTAGTGGTCCACGTCCCATATCTTCCCCTACCGTTTTGCCGCCTCGTGGGCAACACTGAGGCCGAAGCGCAAGGCGTCCGGGAGAACACAGCATGGCCGGCTACGATTTCGATCTCTTCACCATCGGGGCGGGCTCCGGCGGCGTCGCCGCCTCGCGCCGCGCCGGCTCCTATGGCGCCAAGGTGGCGATCGCCGAATCCCTGCGCGTCGGCGGCACCTGCGTGCTGCGCGGCTGCGTGCCGAAGAAGCTGCTGGTCTATGGCGCGGAATTCGCCGATGCCTTCGAAGATGCCGCGGGCTATGGCTGGAGTGTGGGCGAGCGGAGCTTCGACTGGCAGCGGCTCATCGCCGCCAAGGACAGGGAGCTCGACCGGCTGCACGGCATCTATATCAACATGCTGACGGGATCGAAGGTGAAGATCATCGATGGCCGCGCGCGCGTCGTCGATCCGCACACGGTGGAGGTGGCCGGCCGGCGCTTTACCGCCGCCAACATCCTGATCGCCACCGGCGGCTGGCCGGAGATGCCGCAGATCCCCGGCATCGAGCACGCGATCACGTCCAACGAGGCGCTCGATCTCAAGACGCTGCCGAAACGGGTCCTGATCGTCGGCGGCGGCTACATCGCGGTGGAGTTCGCCGGCATCTTCCGGCTGCTGGGCGTCGAGGTCACCATCATGATCCGCGGCGATTTCATGCTGCGCGGCTTCGATGAGGACATCCGCACGGCGCTGGGCGAGGAGATGGCATCGCGCGGCATCGCCATCCATCCGCGCACCGAAATCGACCGCATCGATCGCACCGCGGAGGGGCTGGTCGCCTGCACCAAGTCCGGCACCATGATCACCGTGGACCAGGTGCTCTACTGCACCGGAAGGCGGCCCAACACGAAGGACCTCGGCCTCGTCGAGGCCGGCGTGCAGGTCAACAAGGCCGGCGCCGTCGTCGTCGACGAGAATTCCCGCACCACGGTGCCCTCGATCTACGCGGTGGGCGACGTCACCAACCGGCTCAACCTGACGCCGGTGGCGATTGCCGAGGGCCGCGCGGTGGTCGAGACGCTCTTCAACGACAACCCGATGACGGTCGACCACCGCAACGTGGCGAGCGCGGTCTTCGGCCAGCCTACCGTCGGCACGGTCGGACTCACCGAGGCGGCGGCGCGCCGTATCCATGGCGCGGTCGACATCTATCGCGCCCGCTTCCGCCCGATGAAGAACACGCTTTCCGGCCGCGGCGAGCGCACGATGATGAAGCTGGTGGTGGATCGAGAGACCGACCGCGTGCTCGGCTGCCACATGGTGGGGCGCGATGCGGCGGAGATCATCCAGGGGATCGCCATCGCCATCACCTGCGGCGCCACCAAGAAGCACTTCGACCGCACCATCGGCATCCACCCGACCGCGGCGGAGGAGTTCGTGACGATGCGCGAGAAGGTCCCGGAGCCCGACGCGCAGGCGGCGGAGTAGGCTTCCTCCGCGCCCCGTGGACAGAGGGCGGAGGAGGCGGCACACTCGGCAGACCCACCAGAACTTCAGGGAGTCTCGCCCATGTTGACGCTTTACTACGGTGCCGGCGCGTGCTCGATGGCGTCGCACATCACGATCGAGGAATCCGGCGCTCCCTACGAGGCGAAGCCGGTCGCGCTCGCCAAGGGCGAGCAGAAGAGCGACGCCTATATCAAGATCAACCCGCGCGCCAAGGTGCCGGCGCTGCAGCTCGATGACGGCTCCGTGATCACCGAGAACACCGCGATCCTGAGCTATCTCGCGCTCTCCTATCCCGACAAGAAGCTGTGGCCCAAGGATGCCGCCGGCGAGGCGCGCTGCATCTCGCACATGGCCTGGCTCTCCAATATCGTCCATCCGAGCTTCACCCACATCAACCGGCCCGAGCGCTTCGCCGAGGACGCCAGCACGCATCCCGCCATCAAGGAGACCGGCCGCAAGAATTTCTGGACCAACCTCCAGGAGATCGACAGCATCCTCGCGGGCAAGCAGTGGGTGCAGGGCGACCAGTTCACCACCTGCGATCCCTACACGCTGGTGTTCTACGGCTGGGGCAAGCGCATCGAGCTGCCGATGCAGGAGCTCAAGCATTACACCGCCTGGAAGGACCGCATGCTGGCGCGGCCGGCGGTGCGCAAGATCCTCGAGCGTGAGAAGAGCATCCTGCTGCAATAGCGGGGCGCGCTCCGCGGGCCGGCGATGACCGCATCGCCGGCTTCGCCGCGCATCGTCATCGTCGGCGGCGGCGCCGGCGGGCTCGAGCTGGCGACCCGGCTCGGCGACCGGCTCGGCCGCCGCGGCCGGGCGAGCGTCACCCTCATCGACAAGGCGCGCGCCCATCTCTGGAAGCCGCTGCTGCACGAGGTGGCGGCCGGCAGCATGGATCTGGGCCAGCACGAGCTCGACTACCTCGCCCAGGCGCACTGGCACCACTTCCGCTACCTCGTCGGCGAGATGGTCGGGCTCGATCGTGAGCGCCGCGAGGTCGAGATCGCGCCCTTCATCGACGA
>DATKPX010000066.1:0-6938 GCA_035523855.1 Allostellaceae bacterium | reverse complement strand
CAGCGTCTCCTTGCGCTCCCTAAGGAGGGCGCCCAAGCGCTCCGCCTGCGGCAAAAGGTTCTGCATCGATCTTCCTCCTCAGGGCTTCGCGGCGATCTTGTGCGGCATCGGCGGCGCAAGGAGCTTGATGTCGATCGCGTTGCCCATCGCCTGATAGCCGGCGCGGTGGGGAGGCAAGAGGTCGCCGGGACCGCCCGCGGTGCTGGGCGGCTGGAACTCCGGCAGCAGCGTGCCGCTGGTCTTGTCCAGCGTCACCGCGTCGAAATCGACCACGCCATCGAAAATGCCGGCGGTGCGGATGAACTTGTTCGCCGCCTCGCGACGGTCGTTGACGCTGTCGGCGCCGTAGTTGCCGTTGGTGCTCTTGAGGCTCGAGGTGAGCGTCGCCATCACTACCTTGATGCCGCGGTCGCGCAGGCGCTTCACGCCCTCGCGATAGCCGGCGATGACCGCGTCCGCCGAGGCGTCGGCGGCGCCGAAATCGTTGATGCCCTCGAGCCAGATCACCGCCGAGAGGCCGGCGATGCCGAAGACGTCGCGCTCCATGCGCTGCAGCGCCGGCGGTCCGCCGGCGAACGGCTTGCTGGCGCTGTAGTCGGCGGGGCCCAGCACCTGATTGCCGCCGATCCCTTCGTTGACGACGACGACGCGGTTGCCGTAGGCGGCGTGCAGCCGCCGGGAGAGGACATCCGGCCAGCGGTCGTCGCCATTGAGGGTGGAGGCGGTGCCGTCGGTGATGCTGTCGCCGAAGGCCGCTACCACCATGGTGTCGGCGGGCGCCATCACCTCGATGGCATCGAGGAAGTACCAGGAGGCGGTGGTGAAGGGGAAGGCGGCGTCATTCTCGTCCTTGCCGTGCGCGCCGGCCTTTTGCGCGGTGAGGTAGGAGGTGGTGAGCGCCTTCGCATGCCAGGTCATCGGCCCGCTCTCGCCGACGACATGGAAGCTCACCGCCAGCTTGCGTCCCGCGAGCATGGGGTTCGCGGCGTTGGTGGCGAATTTGAAGTCGATGGGATCGCTGAGCGTCGATTGCGCCGGCGCCAGGGTCAGCTCACGCTTGCCGCCGAAGGTGACGGCCTGGTTGGAGCCGCGCACCAGGTTGCCGCCGCTCGCCTGTAGGCCGACATGGAAGTCGTCGAGATGGATGGGCTTGGTGCCGTAGGTGTTGGCGAAGCGCAGGCGGATGCGGCTGCCCCAGAGGTCCGGCTTCACGATGAGCCGGAGGGTCTGATCGACGGCGCCGGTCTCCGCCGAGGGAAAGGCGAATTTGAGGTCGGGCTGCGCCGAGGGATTGCCGACTGGGTAGGGGCCCTGCACGGAGGCGGCCCAGGTGGCCACCCATTTCTGCTCGGCACCGGCGGCCCTGGCGGGGCCGGCGGCAGCCAGCAGGACGGCCGGGAGCAGGACCAGCGTGAGCAGCCGGCCAACGGCGGCCGCGGCAGAACTCGGCATGGGCTTCCCTCCTATCGGTTCTGGCTCGCCCGCTTGGCGTCGCCGTTCTTCCTGCTCGTTCTTGCCTTGAGCCGGGTCTTGCCGGCCGCCGCCAGGCGCTCGCCCCAGCGGCCCATGGCGCGATAGACCTCGCCGAATCCCCGGCCGAGCTCGGTCAGGGCATAGCTGACCCGGACCGGCGGCCCCGCCGCCACCTCGCGCGCCACCAGGCCGCGCGCCTCCAGCTCCTTGAGCCGCGCCGACAGCATGCGGTCGCCCATGGCGCTCAGCAGCTCGCGCAGCTCGCTGAAGCGGAGCGCTCCCTCCTGGGCCAGGATTGCCATGATGAGGCCGTTCCACGGCCGCGACAGCACATCCATCGCCGCCTGGAATTTCGGGCAGAGATGGTCGCAGTGGCGGGGGCTGGCGCGGAGCGTGCTCATGGGGCCGATGCGCCGAAGTATGGTCGCTCGGCGGCCGGAAGGGAAGCCGCCGCCATCGCGGCCTTGCCGGGATCATCGCCCGCTTGCCACAATTCCGAAATGCCTGTTACTATACTTTCGGAAGTGAGAGCCGGGACCCAGCGGCACGGGGCAGCCGCCCGGCTCATTGCCGCCCATCGACAATTCCTCACATCTCGGGAGAATTCCATGAAGCTCTATTTCTCGCCCGGCGCCTGCTCGCTCTCGCCGCACATTGTGCTGCAGGAGGCCGGCCTCGCCGCCGATCTGGTGCAGGTCGACCTCAAGGCCAAGACGACGAAGACGGGCGGCGACTTCCGCTCGATCAACCCCAAGGGTCAGGTGCCAACCCTCGAGCTCGACGATGGCGACGTGCTGACCGAGGGACCGGTGATCGTGCAATACATCGCCGACCGCAAGCCCGAGAGCAAGCTTGCTCCCGCCGCTGGCACGAAGGAGCGCTACCGCCTGCAGGAGTGGCTCAACTACATCACCAGCGAAATGCACAAGGGCTTCAGTCCGCTCTTCAACCCGAATGCGCCCGACCAGTGGAAGCAGGCGGTGAAGGACATGCTGGCGCTGCGCTTCGACTTCCTCTCCAAGAAGCTCGAGGGGAAGCCCTACCTGATGGGCGGCACCTTCACCGTCGCCGACGCCTATCTCTTCACCATCCTGAGCTGGGGCAAGTACCACAACATCGACTACGCGGCGAAATGGCCCGTGCTGCAGGCCTATCTGGGCCGCGTCGCCGAGCGTCCCGCCGTGCAGGCGGCGCTCAAGGCCGAGGGGCTGCTGAAGTAGGGCTCGAGGTTTATTTCCGGCGCGGAGAAAGGCGCGTGACGTGGCCCATCTTGCGGCCCGGCCGCGCCTTCTCCTTGCCGTAGAGGTGGAGCTTGGCGTTGGCCTCGCCGAGTGCCGCCCGCCACGTCTCCACCTCGTCGCCGATCAGATTCTTCATCACCGCGTCGGAATGCGGCTCCGGCGAGCCCAGCGGCAGCTCGCAGATGGCGCGCACGAGCTGCTCGAACTGGCTGGTCGTGCAGGCATCCATGGTCCAGTGGCCGGAATTGTGCGGCCGCGCCGCCAGCTCGTTCACCAGCACCTGGCCGTCGTGCCGGACGAACATCTCCACCGCCAGCAGCCCCACCACGTCGAGCTTCTCGGCGACGTGGCGGGCGATCGCCTCGGCGCGCATGGCGACGTCGGGCTTGATACGCGCCGGCGCGATGGTGGTATCGAGGATGTGGTGGGCGTGCCGGTTCTCGACCGGATGATAGGCGATGCCGGCGCCGGAGGGGCCGCGCGCCACGATCACCGATATCTCGCAGGCGAAATCGACGAAGCCCTCGAGGATGCCGAGCTCGGCGCCCATCTCGCGCCAGCGCGCGTCGAGATCGCGGTCACTCGGGATCTTCACCTGACCCTTGCCGTCATAGCCCATGCGCACGGTCTTCAGCACCGCCGGCAATCCCAGCTCGGCGAGCGCGCCTGCGAGCCCAGTGACGTCGGTCACGCGCCGATATTCTGCGGTGGCGACGTCGATCGAGCGTAGGAAATCCTTCTCGCGGAGCCGGTCCTGCACGATCGCCAGTACCGCCGGGCTCGGCCGCACCGGCTTAAGGGCGGCCAGGAACTCGGCGGTTTCCGCCGGCACATTCTCGAATTCGCAGGTGACGACATCGACCGCGGCGGCGAAGCGCTTCAGCGCCGCGCGGTCGTCATAGGCCGCCGTGGTCGAATAGGGCGTGACCTGCTTCGCGGGGCTGTCACGATCCGGGCAGTAGATGTGGCTCTTGTAGCCGAGCGTCGCCGCCGCCAGCGCGGTCATGCGACCGAGCTGACCGCCACCGAGAATCCCGATAGTGGCGCCGGGAGCGATCATTCCTTCGCCGGCGGGGCGTCGCTGGGCTCTTCGGCCACGGCCGCGGTCTGCTCGGCGCGGAAACGCTCGAGCGCCGCGGATACCTTGGCATCGCCGGTGGCGAGGATGGCGGCGGCGAGGAGGGCGGCGTTGATGGCGCCGGCCTTGCCGATGGCGAGCGTGCCCACGGGCACGCCGCCGGGCATCTGGACGATCGACAGCAGGCTGTCCATGCCTTTGAGGGTCTGCGTCTCGATCGGGACGCCGAGCACCGGCAGCATGGTCATCGAGGCGGTCATGCCCGGCAGGTGGGCGGCGCCGCCGGCGCCGGCGATGATCACCTTGAGGCCGCGGTCGCGGGCGTCATGGGCGTAGGCGTAGAGCCGCTCCGGCGTGCGGTGCGCCGAGACGATGCGGGTCTCGTGCGGGATGCGGAGCCGGTCGAGAGTCGCGGCGGCGTGGCGCAGCGTCTCCCAATCGGACTGGCTTCCCATGATGATGCCGACCGTCGGGCGGTCGCTCGCCATGCGCTTCAACGCCTCGCAAACGCCTGGAAGAGAGCGCGCATTATAAGGGGCCTCCCCTTTGGAGCAAGCACCACCGGTGGTATCCCGGCCGAATCTATCGTATTGTCAGGGCATGCGCCCGTATGGGCGCAGGCCGGGGGCATCTGGCGACTGCGGAGACGCATGGATATCCGTGAAATCAAGCCTCGCACGCATGCCGTGAAGCGCAACGGCGGCGGCAAGGCCGCCCGTGCCGCGTCGCCAACCGTCGTCGAGTCGGTGCCGCTGACCGGCATCACCGAGACCGAGCTCACGCCCCGGGTGCGCCAGGCGATGCGGTTGCTGCTGACGGAGGTCGACCAGCTTCGCGGCGAGCTCGGCGACGCCCGCGCCCGGATCGACTATCTGGAGCGGCTCGCCGACGAGGATCCGCTGATGCCGATCGCCAACCGGCGCGCCTTCCTGCGCGAGGTCACGCGCATGGTGGGCTTCGCCCGGCGCTACGGCACGCCGGCGAGCATTGTCTATGCCGACCTCAACCGTCTGAAAGCGATCAATGACGGCTTCGGCCATGCCGCCGGCGATGCGGCACTGGTGCAGGTGTCGCGCACGCTGGTGGAGCATGTGCGCGATACCGACGTGGTGGCGCGGCTCGGCGGCGACGAGTTCGGCGTGCTGCTGGTGCAGGCCGACCAGGCGCGGGCGGAGGCCAAGGCGGCGCAGCTGGCCGAGGCGGTGCGCCGTCGACCGCTGTCCTGGCAGGGACAGGCGATCGCCCTCGATATCGCCTATGGGGTCCATGCCTTCGGCGCCGACGCCGAGGCCGGCGCCGCTCTCGATGCCGCCGACCGGGCGATGTACCGGCGCAAGCGCGAGGCGACGGTCAAGGCCTGACCGCGGCGCTTCTCCGGCATGCCTCACGCGATGATGTCGGGGACGAGCTGACTCTCCAGCTTGGTAATCAGATCCTTCAGCACGAGCTTTCTCTTCTTGAGACGTTGGATCTCAAGTTGATTGAACGGTGATTCCTCGGTGGTGCGCGCGATCAATCCGTCGAGGTCCCGGTGCTCGCTTCTGAGTTGCTCCAAGCGAGTCTTGATCGCTTCGAGATCGAGGTCCATCTGAAGCGCGGATCGCCAGCTTTTGCTGTAGGCGTGCCCTTATACCAGACTATGCTGGGCCAGGCGATGCATTGGGATGGTTAACGTCCGCCGTACCATTGCGGTGGGGGAGGACGCTGAGAATGCCTGAATCCGCGGCGATACGTACCCTGGCGCTGCTCACCAGCGGCGGCGACTGCGCCGGACTCAACGCGGTGATCCGCGGCGTCGTGCACCGGGCGGTGGGCGGCCATGGCTGGCGGGTGATCGGCATCCGCCAGGGGACCATGGGTCTGCTGAGCCGCCCCGTCGACGTGGTCGATCTCGGCATCGCCCAGGCGGACAGCACGCTGGCCCGCCGCGGGGGCACGATCCTCGGTACCACCAATAAGGGCAATCCCTTCGATTATCCCGGCCGCAAGGGACGCCGTCGCGACCGCTCGGGTGAGGTGATCGACGGCTATCGCCTCACCGGCGCCGATGCCCTCATCGGGGTCGGCGGCGACGGCAGCTTCGCCATCCTCCGCCGTCTCGCCCAGCAAGGCGGCATCCGGCTGGTCGGCATTCCCAAGACGATCGACAATGACGTCGCCGCCACCGAGAGCGCGGTCGGCTATCACACCGCCGTCGCGGTCGCGACCGAGGCGCTCGACCGGCTGCAGCCGACCGCCGCCAGCCACGACCGCGTCATGATCCTCGAGGTGATGGGGCGCGATGCCGGCCACATCGCGCTCGCCGCCGGCATCGCGGGCGGCGCCGACGTGATCCTCATCCCGGAGATTCCCTACCGCCTCGCCGCGGTCGCGCAGCACGTGGTGGCATTGCGCAACCGGGGTCGCAACTTCGCCCTCATCGTGGTGGCGGAGGCGGTGCGCGATCCGCGCGGACGCAGCGTGCGCCAGCGCCAGACCGGCACCTATGGCGGCGTCGGGCATCACCTGGCGGAGGCGCTGACCGAGCTGACCGGCGCCGAGATCCGCGTCACCGTGCTGGGCCATGTGCAGCGCGGCGGCGAGCCCACTTGGAGCGATCGTCTGGTGGCCCAGAGCTTCGGCGTTCACGCCGTCGATCTCGTCGCCGCCGGAAAATTCGATCGCATGGTGGCGTGGCAGAATCGCGCGGTGGTCGATGTGCCGCTGGCGAAAGCGATCGCGGCGCCCCAGGTGGTCGACGCCAGGAGCACCCTCATTCGCACCGCGCGCGGCCTCGGCATTTCTCTCGGCGACGGATGAGCGGCGCGCGCCGCGCCACTCGCGGGATTGTGTTGGGTAGCGTCGGTCGCGTACTTTCTCGCCTATACGTTCCCATGCTATAGGCGAGCCTCGCATGATGCCCCGCGTAATCTTCCTGCTCATCGTCGCGGCGACCGCGCTCGCAGGCTGCGCTGCCTCGCCGAACGAGGTGCCGCCGGACCGCCTTACGCGCTTCTTCGACGAGCTCGCCTACGGCAATCCCGCGGCGCCCGAGGGCGTCACCAAGGCGCTGGTGCGCTGGAACCAGAAGAGTCTCGTCTACGCGGTCGAAGGCGAGCACAGCGCCGCGGAGGACCAGCGCATCGTGGTGACGATGCAGCGCTTCC
>DATKPX010000065.1:0-2479 GCA_035523855.1 Allostellaceae bacterium | reverse complement strand
CGACGCCCGGGCGAGCTCCAGCAGCGACGACGCGCGGCTTTATCCGGCGCTGTTCGGCACCCGCGAGGCGCATTCCAGCGACATCGGCCGCTTCTACAAATGGACCGGCATGCTGAAGCGCTGGACCGAGGAGCAGCATCTCGCTGCCGGTCCCTGCACGCTCGGCCAGAGCGAGAATTGCGAGCCGCGCGAGTGGCACCGCATCGTCGAGCTGCTGAAGCCGCTCGATCTCCGCGCCAAGCTCGAGCGGGTCAACGACCTGGTGAACCACTACCCCTACACGCCCTCGAGCGCCAACTGGAACCAGCCCAACTACTGGGAGACGCCGTTCGAGTTCCTGCGCAAGAGCGGCCAGTGCCAGGACTACTCGATCACCAAGTTCATGCTGCTGCGCGCGGCCGGCGTGCCGAACGATATCCTGCGCATCGTCGTGCTGCGCGACATGCGGCTGCGCCTCGACCACGCCGTCCTCGTCGCCTATGTGGACGGCGAGGCGCTGATGCTGGACAACCAGATCGCCGCGGTGACATCGGCGGCGAGCGTGCACCACTACCAGCCCTACTACTCGATCAACGAGACCGGCTGGTGGCTGCACGAGCCGAATCCGCTGCAGATCACCAGCCTCCAGTAACGAGCGGACGGTTCAGCGGCCGGTGGTGAGCACCACCTTGCCGGTGGCCTTGCGCTCGGCGAGGAGCGCCATCGCGCGGCCCGCCTCGGCGAGCGGGATCCGGTGCGAGACATGGGGGCGGAGCTTCCCCGCCGCGAACCAGCCGAGCAGGGTCTCGAAGGACCGCCGCACCAGCGCCGGATCGCGCGCGCGGTAAGAGCCCCAGTAGAAGCCGATCGCGTCGCAATTCTTCACCAGCAGCAGGTTCGCCGGGATCTGCGGGATGCGACCGCTGGCAAAGCCGATGACGATGAACCGGCCGCCCCAGGCGATCGAGCGCAGGCACTGGTCGAAGGCATCGCCGCCGACGGGATCGTAGATGACGTCGGGGCCGCGGCCGTCGGTGAGCTCCTTGATGCGGCCGCGCAGATCCTCGCGGGAATAGTCGATGAGATGGTCGGCGCCCTGGGCCCTGGCGACCGCGAGCTTCTCCGGCCCGCTCGCCACCGCGATGACGGTGGCGCCCATCGCCTTGCCGATCTCCACCGCGGTGAGGCCGACGCCGCCCGCGGCACCCAGCACCAGCAGCGTCTCGCCGGGCTTGAGCCGGGCGCGCCAGTCGAGGGCGCCGTGCGAGGTGCCGTAGGCGACCGGAAAGCCCGCGGCGATGGCGAAGTCCATCGAGTCGGGAATGGGATAGACGCGCGCCGCCGGCAGCACCGCCTCATCGGCATAGGCGCCGTGATCCATGATGCCGAAAACGCGCTGACCGGGCATGAGGCCGGCGACGCTGGGACCGAGCTCGGTCACCACGCCGGCGATCTCGAAGCCGGGGCTGAAGGGGAGCGCCGGTTTCTCCTGGTACTTGCCCTGCACGATCAAGAGATCGGCGAAGTTGACGCCCACCGAGTGCACCGCGACTCGCACCGTCTCGGGCGTGATCGGCGGCGACGGCAGCTCCGCCAGCGCCAACCTCTCGAAGGGACCGAACGCGCGACAGAGCACCGCGCGCATCAGGCCACGCCGCGCCCGGCGGCGCCACCTTTCAGCGATGTAATCTTGGGATTTGAGGAATTAACGAAGGACGCCATGGGCCGGATCGGTGCTGAATGGCGCCCACCTTGCCCGGCGGTATGCATGGAGGCAAGCCCGCAATCCTTCGGCGCGCTTGGCAGTGCGGCGAGCGCTGAGTATGGTACCGGCCATGATGAGAAAAACAATTTCGCGATTCGTCTTGGCGGCCGCGCTCGCCGCGCCATGGGCGCTGCCGCACGCCGTCGACGCGCAGACGAATGCCGCGCCCGCCGCCAAACCGAAGCCCGAGAGCAAGCCCGCCGAGCCCAAGACCGAGCATCTCGGCGACGCGCAGAACTGGTCCGCATACGTCGATACGCTGAAGACCGGCAAGGTCTGCTACCTCGTCGGCCGCCCGATCAAGAGCGAGCCCGCCAACCTGAAGCGCGGCGACGTCTTCATCTACGTGACGCACCGGCCGGCGGAGAAGACCTTCAACGTCGTCAGCTTCACGCCGGGCTATCCCTACAAGGAAGGCAGCGATGCCGAGTTCGCGGTGGAGAGCAGCAAGTTCGATCTCTTCACCAGCAAGGAAAGCGCCTGGGCGCGCGACGCCGCCACCGAGAAGGCGATCGTCGAGGCGATGATCAAGGGCAAGCAGGCGACCCTCAAGGGCGTCTCCGCCCGCGGCACCGGCACCACCGACACCTATTCGCTCGCCGGCTTCGGCCAGGCCCTCGGCCTCATCGACAAGGCCTGCGGGGTCAAGCGCTAGCCGGCGAGGGCCGCGAGGGGCTCGCATGAAGTTCTACGACTGCGCCACCGCCCCGAGCCCGCGCCGCGTGCGCATGTTTC
>DATKPX010000064.1:0-2269 GCA_035523855.1 Allostellaceae bacterium | reverse complement strand
TGCGTGCAGCCCTAACGGTCGTCCGCGACGATCGTCCGGCTTCGCCGTGTGGCGCAAGAGAGACATTCATGGCAAACAAGATGATCATCGACGCCTCCCATCCGGAAGAGACCCGGGTGGTCGTGGTCAGCGGCAATCGTCTCGAGGAATTCGACTTCGAGACTTCCATCAAGCGGCAGATCAAAGGGAACATCTACCTCGCCAAGGTCACGCGGGTAGAGCCCTCCCTCCAGGCCGCCTTCGTCGATTACGGCGGGAACCGGCACGGGTTCCTCGCCTTCAGCGAAATCCACCCCGACTACTATCGCATCCCCGTCGGCGACCGGCCGCAGGACCGCTACCACGCCCCCGAGCGCGGCCGCGGCGCCGAGCGCTCGCAGCCCGCGGAGAGCGAGCCCCCTGCGGACGTGCTGGGGGGACCGGCGCCCGAGCCCGATGACCCTGCCGTCGAAGCCCCCTTCGAGCCGCCCGCGGACACCGCCTCAGCCAGCGAAACGGCGGCCGATGAAGCCGAGCCCGCCGCGCCGGACGAGGATCTTGCCCTGCCGGCGGCGGCGACGGCCCGCATCGAAATGCCGGTGCTGCGCGACGAGCCCGATGATCATGTGGTGCCGGAACCCGAGCCCGAGCCGGATGATCGCTTCGAGGCCCCCTCGCCCTTCGCCGAGGAGGCGGCCGCGCCGGTTGGCGAGAGCGCGATCGAGGGCGAGCCCGCGGCGCTGACGCCGAGCGATCTGGCCCCCTCCGTGGCCGCTCCCGAGCAGCCGGCGGAGCCGATCGAGACCATCGGCGGCGACGACATCGAGGAGGCGAGCCGCCAGCGCGCCCGGCGTTACCGCCCCTACAAGATCCAGGAAGTGGTCAAGCGCCGGCAGATCATGCTGGTGCAGGTCACCAAGGAAGAGCGCGGCAACAAGGGCGCCGCGCTCACGACCTATCTGTCGCTCGCCGGCCGCTACTGCGTGCTGATGCCGAATACCGATCGCGGCGGCGGCGTCTCGCGCAAGATCACCAGCGCCACCGACCGCAAGCGCCTCAAGGAGATGATGGACGAGCTGCAGGTGCCGGACGGCATGGGCATCATCGTGCGCACCGCCGGCAGCGAGCGCTCCAAGGCGGAGATCAAGCGCGACTACGAATACCTGATCCGGCTCTGGGACGAGATCCGCGAGCTCACGCTCAAATCGACCGCGCCCGCCCTCATCTACGAGGAAGGGAACCTGATCAAGCGCTCGATCCGCGATCTCTACACCCGCGATCTCGAGGAGGTGATCGTCGAGGGCGACGAGGGCTATCAGGCGGCGAAGGCGTTCATGCGGATGCTGATGCCGAGCCACGCCAAGCGCGTGCATCACTACGCCGACCCGACCATCCCGCTGTTCCAGCGCTTCCAGGTCGAGAGCCAGATCGACGCCATCCACTCGCCGACAGTGCAGCTCAAGTCCGGCGGCTACATCGTCATCAACCAGGCCGAGGCGCTGGTGGCGATCGACGTCAACTCCGGTCGCGCCACCAAGGAGCGCAACATCGAGGAGACGGCGCTCAAGACCAATTGCGAGGCGGCGGACGAGATCGCCCGCCAGCTCCGCCTGCGCGATCTCGCCGGCCTCATCGTGGTCGACTTCATCGACATGGAGGAGCACCGCAACCAGGTCACCGTGGAGCGGCGCCTCAAGGAGGCGATGAAGCACGACCGCGCCCGCATCCAGGTCGGCCGCATCAGCGCCTTCGGCCTGCTGGAGATGTCGCGCCAGCGGCTCAGGCCGTCGATCGTCGAGGCATCGACCCAGCCCTGCCCCCATTGCGGCGGCACCGGCCACATCCGCTCGACGGAATCGACGGCCCTCCACGTGCTGCGGGCGATCGAGGAGGAGGGCATGCGCCGCCGCTCGGCGGAGATCGTCGTCGCCGTCCCCAGCAGCGTCGCCCTCTACATCCTCAATCAGAAGCGGGCGGCGCTCACCGATGCGGAGCGGCGCTATCATTTCCGCGTCAGCATCACCGAGGACGACAGCCTGATTCCGCCGAACCTCCGGCTCGACCGCGTGCGCGCCTTCACCGCCGCGGAGATCGCGGCGCTGCCGCCGCCGGTGGCGCAGCAGGCGCCGAGCTTCGTCGAGGAGGAAGAGGACGAGGTCTTCGAGGAGGAAGAGAGCTTCGTCGAGGACGCCGCGGGCGAGAGCGACGAGCACCCGCAGGAGCGCGAGGCGCATGGCGGGGACGAGGACGGCCGTGGCGGCCGCCGGCGGCGCCGGCGCCGGCGCCGGCG
>DATKPX010000063.1:0-2823 GCA_035523855.1 Allostellaceae bacterium | reverse complement strand
TACCTCCTCAAGGGCGCCAAGATGTGGATCAGCAATTCGCCGATCGCCGACGTCTTCGTGGTCTGGGCGAAGCTGGTCGATGACAAGGACAAGGACGGCGTGGTGCGCGGCTTCATACTCGAGAAGGGCATGAAGGGTCTGTCGGCGCCGAAGATCGAGGGCAAGTTCTCGCTCCGCGCCTCGGTCACCGGCGAGATCGTCATGGACGACGTCCTCGTGCCGGAGGAGAACCTGCTGCCGAACGTGAGCGGGCTCAAGGGCCCGTTCTCCTGCCTCAACAACGCGCGCTACGGCATCGCCTGGGGCGCGCTCGGCGCCGCCGAGTTCTGCTGGATGGCGGCGCGCGACTACACCCTCTCGCGCACCGCCTTCGGCAGGCCGCTCGCCGCCAACCAGCTCGTGCAGAAGAAGCTCGCGGACATGCAGACCGAGATCACCCTCGGCCTGCATGCCTGCCTCCGCCTCGGCCGGCTCAAGGACCAGGGCAAGGCAGCGCCGGAAGCGATCTCGATGCTGAAGCGGAACTCCTGCGGCAAGGCGCTCGACATCGCCCGGATCGCGCGCGACATGCACGGCGCCAACGGTATCGTCGACGAGTATCACGTGATCCGCCACGTGCTGAACCTCGAGACCGTCAACACCTACGAGGGCACCCACGACATCCACGCCCTCATCCTCGGCCGCGCCCAGACCGGGATCGCGGCGTTCTAGGGGCGGACGGCGCTGTCATGACCGGAGCGGTCGAGCGCCGCCTGGCGGAGCTCGGCATCATGCTGCCGCGCCCGCCCCGGGCGATCGGCAATTTCGCCTATGGCGTCGAGCATGGCGGCCTACTCTACCTCTCCGGCACCTACGGCACGGCCGTGGGCGAGCACGACGAGGACTACATTCCGAAACCGGGCAAGCTCGGCGCGGCGCTCGCGATCGAGGACGGCTATCAATCCGCGCGGCTGATGGCGATCAACCACCTCGCCATGGCCAAGGCGGTGCTGGGCGATCTCGACCGCGTCGATCGGGTGATCCGCCTGCTGGGATTCGTCAACAGCGCGCCCGGCTTCCGCGACGCGCCGAAAGTGCTGAACGGCGCCTCGGACCTGCTGATCGAGGTGTTCGGCCCGGAGCGCGGCCGCCATGCGCGCTCGGCGCTCTATCAGCACGAGCTCGCCCGCGATGCGCCGGTCGCCGGCGAGCTGACGCTGGCGGTGCGGCCGGCCGGCGCCGGCTGATGCGCCGGCTCAGAGCCGCCGATAGCTCCGCATGATCTCCTGCAGGCGGTCGAGCGGCAGCGCGTGCGCAGTGGTGCCGTCGCGGCCGGTCATCGTCTCCGCCTTGCAGAGCGCGTTCAGGATCGCCTCCTCGGTCGCCTCGGCGGCGGCGCGGAAGAGCGCCGTCATCACCTCCGGCGAGACCATGGTGACGGCGCTGGTGGGCGCCGACGGGTCGACGCGGTTGCCGGTGCTGAAGGCGATGAAGATGTCGCCGCTGCCGTTGGCGCCGATGCCGCCGACCCAGGCGAGGCCGGTGGTGGCGCGGCGCGCCAGGCGCTGGCACTGGATCGGGAGCAGCGGCGCATCGGTGGCGAGGACAACGATGATCGAGCCGGTGTCCACGCGCTTGCGACGCGGCGAGGGCACGGTGTCGATGCCGATCGCCTCGCCCACCGGCACGCCGTCGACCCGCAGCAGCTCGCGATCGCCGTAATTCGCCTGCACCAGCGCGCCGACGGTCCGCCGCTGACCCGCCGCTCGAACCTGGCGCGAGGCGGTGCCGGTGCCGCCCTTGAACTCGTGGCAGACCATGCCGGTGCCGCCGCCCACATTGCCCTCGGCGATGGCGCCGCCGGCGGCGCTCTCGAGAGCGGCAAAGACATGCTCCATGGCGACCGGCAGGATCTTGGCATCGCTCAGCAGGCCGTCATGGGTCTCCGCCGCCACCGGCAGCATCCAGGGCGCCGCGATGCCGAGGCCTGCGCCATAGGCGCCGACGGCGTCGCGCACCAGGCCGACGCTGTGGGTGTTGGTGATGGCGATCGGCGTCGTCAGCAGGCCCTGCTCGGCGATCCAGTGCGCGCCGGTGAGCTCGCCGTTGCCGTTGAAGGAATGGAGTCCGGCGAAGACCGGCCGCGTCCAGATGTCGCGGGCGCCCGGCCAGATCGCGGTGACGCCGGTGCGCACCACGGCCGGCGCATCGGCGATCAGCGTGCTGTAGCCGACCTCGACGCCGGGCACGTCGGTGATCGCGTTCAAGGGACCCGGCTCGAGACCGCCGACGCGGATGCCGAGCTCTCGCAGGCGCGGTCGCGCCATCTCGTTGCCCCCTCTACTGGCCCCAGGTCACGAACATCGCCGTCACGACCAATGCCATCACCCCCGTCGCCAGCGCGCCCATGAAGGCGAGCGTCCGCGGCAGCACGAAGGGCCCCATGATCCGCGGCGTCAGCGCCATCATCATGGTCACCACCATCAGCGGCACGGCGACCACGCCGTTCAGCACCGCCGACCAGAACAGCGCCTTGATCGGATCGATGTCCACGATATTCATCGCCACGCCGATCGCGGTCGCGACGGCGATGGTAGCGTAGAAGGCGCGCGCCTCCTTGGGAAGCCGCGCCAGGCCGATCGGCCATTCGAGCGCCTCGCCCACCGCATAGGCCGCCGATCCCGCCAGCACCGGCACCGCCAGCAGGCCGGTGCCGATGATGCCGAGCGCGAAGAGCAGGAAGGCGAACTCGCCGGCGATCGGGCGGAGCGCCTCCGCCGCCTGCGCCGAGGTGCCGATATCGGTGATGCCGTGGGCGCTGAGGGTCGCCGCCGTGGTGACGAT
>DATKPX010000062.1:0-3490 GCA_035523855.1 Allostellaceae bacterium | reverse complement strand
CAAGCGAGACACCCAAAAAATATCAAACCAGCCAGTTCTTCAGCACCCTGCTAGAGCGCGTTCCGACTAGATAGAATCGGAACGCGCTCTAGGTCTGTTGGTTTTGCCGCATTTTCTGCGCCGAACCGGTTTCCACTTCGGCGGAAAATGCGCTAGGGCCGCGAGAATTCGCGCCGGGCGGGCAGGATCCAGACCTTATAAGGGCCGGTTGCCAGCTGCACGATGGAGGGACGGCGCTCGCCGAGGAGTTCGTCGAGCTCTGAGGCGATGGACTCGGACTCCTCGAGGAAGGTTTCGAGGGTCGCACTCAGCGCATTCGCCTTGTAGCTGGCTGCGGCGACGCCGCGCTTATAATCCAGCGCCCATCGCAGCGTCGGATCGATGCGGATCGCGACGACCTGCAGCAGCGCATCGCCGATGCTCGCGGTGCCCGTCAGCAGGATCGAGGGGTCTTCCGCCGGACCGCGCTCCTCGAGGGCGGTCGGCCACCGACACGCGGGGCAGGGAACCGGCATGGCCATCTCCTTCCGATCGTTTCGTGCGCCGCTCCGAGGTGGTCCGCTGTCAAGCGGGATACACCTTGACGCTGCTGGCCACGGAATCCGCGACGTGCTCCTTCGTGATCACGCCGGTGATGCTTCCCGGACGCGGCACGCCGGCGCCGCGCAGGACGAGCGCCATCATCGCGTGCTTTCTCCAGATGCGCTGGATGACGTCGAAAACGATGTCCTCCTCGCGCACGATGGTGAAGTTGCGGCTCGCGATGTCGCGCAACGCGACGCTGGACTGCGCCTCCGCGGTCACCTGCCGGAGCGCGGTGTTGACGCGCAGGACCCCGCAAATTCGATTGCTGTCGGTGACGACGACGTGGCGCATGCGGCCGCGGTGATCGGGCTGCGACAGAAAGGCGTCGAAGCTCATGTCGCCGGGAGCCAGGACCACGTCCGTGTCCATCACCTCGCGGGCACGCCGCACCAGGAACATGTTGGCGTGCAGCGCCTTCGGGATGACATGCCCGCGGCGGAACAGCTTCAGGGTGTAGATGTTCTCCCGCGACAGCAGGCGCCGCACGCCCAGGCTGACCGCGACCGCCAGGATCATCGGCAACACGATCTCGTAGTCCCGTGTCATCTCGAAGATCATGGTGACGGCGGTCATGGCGGCGCCGGTGCCGCCCCCGACCATCGCGCCCATCCCGACCATGGCAAAGGCCGGAATGTTGATCGCCAGCGGCAGATGCAGCGCGGCGAGTCCGGCGGCGAAGGCGCCGCCGATGGTGGCTCCCATGAACAGCGACGGCGAGAAGATGCCGCCCGAGGATCCGGAGCCGAGGCTGAGCGAGGTCGCCAGCACCTTGCAGAGGAAAAGCAGCGCCAGCAGCCAGACGGCGGAGAGCTGGCCCAGCAGGATCGCCTGGACCGTCGCGTAGCCGACGCCTTCGACATAGTAGTGGCCGAACTGCCGATGCAGGACGTAGATCAGGATGCCGACCAGCAGCATGCCGGCCACGTGGCGCGCGTAGCGCCCCTCGATCTTGTCGAAGAGATCCTCCGCCAGGTGCAGGCCGCGGACAAACCCGGCCGCGGCTACCCCGGTCACGGCGCCCAGCAGGGCGTAGAGGCAGAGGATGAAGGCCGAGCTGCCGTCAACCGCCAGGGGAGCGAGCGCTGGGACCATGAATGCCGGCTGCGGCCCGAAGAAGAGCCTGCCGATGAAGGTGGCGGTGCCGGTGGACAGCGCGACCGGCAGAAAGGTGCGGACGCTGACCTCGGGCATCATCAGCTCGATCGCGAACATGACGCCGCCGATCGGCGTGATGAAAGTCGCCGCGATGCCGGCGCCGGCGCCGGCGGCGACCAGAATGATCCGCTGCCCGGGCGGCATGCGCACGACCTGACCCAGGGTCGATCCGAGCGCCGAGCCGATCTGGATGATCGGGCCCTCGCGCCCCACCGCCGCGCCGCTGCCGATGGCAATCGCCGACGCCAGGGACTTCACCACGGCGACGATCGGCCGGATCACGCCGCCCTTGTAGTAGATCGCGTCCATGACCTCCGGCACGCCATGGCCGCGGGCTTCGGGCGCGAATTTGTTGACGAGGAAGGTAACCGCCAGCGCTCCCGCCACCGGCACCAGGATGACGAAGACCCCCCAGGGACTCGGCGGCGTGAACAGGTTGGCGTCGTAGCGGACCGCGAACTGGCCGAGGAAGAGAGCGTTGTGGATGAAGCCGATCAGGTCGCGGAATACGACGGCGCCGAATCCGGTCACGATGCCGACGACCACCGCCAGCACCGAGAGGGTCAGCAGGCCGATCCGGCGGATCTCTTCGTCGGCTCTTTCGACGGCGGAAGCATCCGGCGCTTCGGGCGGCGGCGTGGCCGCGCTCCGGGTGTCCGCGCTCTCGCGCAAGGGGATCGGGCCTGGTCGGCTTGCCATCGCGTCTCTCCGGCAGCATTGCGAGGCCGGTCAGGAAGGCGGGCAATCGCGCGCGAGGCTCAATTGAACCGACGATCCGAACCGGGCATCAGGGATGGCTGCCGGGTCGCGATCCCCCACGGCTCGCGGCGCATCCGCCACGCATATTGGCAACCCGCGGCGCCGGGGTCCATCCCCCGGCATTGTTTGTCACGGACGATCCCGGTCAGGCGAGCGCCGCGGCGGCGGCGCGCTCCGGCACCCGCGCATCCATCCGCCACTGCAGCAGGAAGGCGATGAGGCCGATGGCGACGAGGGCCGACCAGCCGACGGTGTAGGAGCCGGTGAGGTCGAAGGCGAGGCCGCCGAGGAGCGCGCCGCAGAACGAGCCCACCTGGTGGCTGAAGAACACGATGCCGTAGAGCGTGTTGAAGTGCTTCATGCCGAAGATGCCGCCGATGAGGCCGCTCACCAGCGGCGCCACGCCGAGCCACAAGAGGCCCATCGCCGCCGCGAAGACCAGCGTCGAGCCGGTGCTCACCGGCAGCGTCACATAGGCGATGATGGCGACGGTGCGCAGCAGGTAGATCAGCGCCAGCAGATGCTTCTGGCTGTAGCGCGCGCCGAGCTGGCCCGCCGCGTAGGTGCCGATCGCGTTGCAGATGCCGATGACGCCGAGGGCGCTCGCCCCCACCGTCGGCGGCAGCCCGCAGAGCGCCAGGTAGGAGGGCAGGTGCGTGGTGATGAAGAGGAGCTGGAAGCCGCAGGCGAAGAAGGCGGCGGTCATCGCGAGGTAGCCCGGATGGCGGAAGGCTTGGCGCAGCACCTCGCCGAGGCCGCGCTCGTCCTCCTCGGCGGCGCCGGCCGCGGCGGGCGCGTCGGCGGCGGTGATCCAGAGCGACAGCACCGCCATCGACGCGGCGATGAGGGCGAAGGCCAGCATGGCGTTGCGCCATCCCACGCTCTCGATCAGCGACTGGCCGAGCGGCGCCAGCACCATGGTGGCGATCGAGCCCGCCGCCGCCACCGTGCCGACCGCCTGGCTGCGCCGCGCCGGCGGCGTCGCCCGCGA
>DATKPX010000061.1:0-4767 GCA_035523855.1 Allostellaceae bacterium | reverse complement strand
TCGGAGCCCGATCTCGCCTTCTTCGACGCGCTGGTGCCGCATCTCGGCGTGATCTTCGAGGCGCGCGCCATGCATTACGTCGCCGAGACGCTGCTCTCGGTCTATCTCGGCGCCGATGCGGGCAAGCGCGTCTTGAGCGGCCAGGTGACGCGCGGCAGCGGCCAGGTGATCGAGGCGGCGATTCTCTTCGCGGACATGCGCGCCTTCACCGAGATCTCCGAGCACCTGCGCGGCGACGAGGTGATCGAGCTCCTGAATCAGTATTTCGAGGCCGTCATCGCGCCGGTGGAGGACCACAGCGGCCAGGTGCTGAAGCTGATCGGCGACGGCATGCTGGCGATCTTCCCGCTCCATGCGGGCGGTGCCCGGCCGGCCTGCCTTGCCGCCTACAGCGCCGCCAAGGCCGCTTTCGCCAATGTCGAGGAGATGAACCGGCGCCGCCGCGCCGAGGGCAAGCTTCGGATCCGCATCGGCATCACCTTCCATCTGGGGCCGGTGATCTACGGCAACATCGGCGGCGCGAGCCGGCTCGACTTCACGGTGATCGGGCCGGCGGTCAATCTGGTGAGCCGCCTGCAGCGGCTCTGCCGCAATTTCGCGAAAGGCATGCTGCTCTCGGCGGAGTTCGCGGCGGAGGTGGGGCTGCCGGTGGTCTCCCTCGGCCACCACGCGCTCCGCGGCATGCGCGAGCCGCCGGAGGTCTTCGCCTTGCCGCCCGCCGAGGATCCCTACGCCGAGGGCGCGCCGGCCTGAGGCTCTCGCGCCCTCACGTCACCGCGCTGATCTGCTCCGGCGTGAGGTTGCCCGGCACCAGGGTCACCGGCACGCGGAGCTTCACCGCGAGCTTGCCGGTGAGCGCGGTCACCAGCGGGCCCGGCCCCTCGGGCCCGGTGCTCGCCGCCAGCACCAGGACGGAGATCGAGGGCTCCTCCTCGATGAGCGCCAGCAGCTCGTCGCGCCGCCGTCCCTCGCGGATATAGACGACGGGCAGCGAGCCCGAGGCCTCCAGCACCTCCTGGGAGATCTTGCTCATCAGCTGCTCGGCTTCCTCGCGGCGCTCCTCGCGCATCAGCGATTCCACCGCCATCCACTGCTGCAGGTCGCTGGGCTCGATCACGTAGAGGAGGGCCACGCGCCCGCTGGTGGCGCGGGCGCGCAGCGCGGCGTAGCGCAGCGCCACCCGCATCTCCGGGCTCTCGTCCACCACCACCAGGAAGACGCGTTGCGGCAGGGGTCTCTGATCGCTCATCGCGGAGCCTCTCATGCGTTCCGGAACGGCAGGCTCGCCAGCCATCCTGCCATCGCCGCCAACACGACGGCAACCAGGCCATAGGCGAGCTCATAGCGGTCGGCGAAATCGTGCACCTCGGCGTCGACGCCGATCTCCGAGATCACCAGCGGCGTGGTCTGGCCGCTCACCACCGCATTGTCGCGGACCAGGAACACCTCCACCAGATAGGTTCCCGTCGGCACGCTCGCCGGGAAATTGATGGTGGCGCGGAAGAGCCGGTCGCCGAGGAAGCTCACCTGCCCGGTGGTCGGCACATAGAGGCCGCTGCGGGTCTGGTTGCGGATGAAGGCGGCGCGGAAATCCGTCGCCTCCTGGGGCGAGAGCGGGCGCTGGGTGTTGAGGCGGAGATACTCGAGGCCGATCTGGTGCAGCTGGCGCACCGCGGGCGGCGCGATCTCCTCCACCGGCCGGCTGCTGGCGACGCTGTAGAAGCTCGGCACGCTGGTGAAGGTGGCCTGGCGCGTGTTGACCCAGACGGCGGCGACCTTGCTCTTGTGGCGCACCACCATGTCGCGCTCGGGACCGCGCACCACCACGATCACGTCGCCGCCGCCGTCGGTGGCGCCGAACAGCACCACGCTGGTGCCGGTGAAGCCGGTGGTGATCGCCACCAGGTGGCTGGTGAGGTCGGCGACCAGCGCCTGGGCGCGCGCCGCCTGCGGCAGCCCGGCGACGGCGAGGCCCGCCAGCAGCAGCAGCAGAAGCGGGGCCGGCGCCGCGCGCCTCATGTCCCCACCAATGCGACGGAATAGAGATCCTCCGGCCGGACGCCGAGATCGCGGGCGAGCTTCACCGCCACGCCCAGCACCATCAGCGCCAGCAGCGCGCGCAGCTGCTCGCCGCGGAGCTTGGTGCCGAAGCGGGTGCCGAACTGCGCCCCCAGCACGCCGCCCACCAGCAGCATCAGCGCCAGCACCGCGTCCACCGTGCCGTTGCTCACCGCCTGCAGCACGGTGACGTTGGCGGCGACGAAGATGATCTGCAGCAGCGAGGTGCCCGGCACCACCGCGGTCGGCATGCCCAGCATGTAGATCATCGCCGGCACCATGACGAAGCCGCCGCCGACGCCCATCACCGCCGAGAGGATGCCGACCAGGAATCCGAGCCCCACCGGCACGATCGCGCTGATATAGAGCTTGGAGCGGCGGAAGCGCATCTTGAGCGGCAGGCCGTGGATCCACATGTGGCGGTGCAGCTTGCGCCGCCCGGCGCCCGGCCGGTGCCGGCGCAGCAGTGCCCGCGTACTCTCGATCAGCATCAGGCTGCCCAGCACGCCCAGCAGGACGACGTAGCTGATGGTGACCACCAGCTCCACCTGGCCGATGCGGCGCAGGATGGCGAACAGCCAGACGCCGAAGCCGGAGCCCAGGAAGCCCCCCACCAGCAGCACGAAGCCCATCAGGAAATCGACGTTGCCGCGCCGCCAATGGGCGATGACGCCGGAGACCGAGGCGCCCACCAGCTGATTGGCCGAGGAGGCCACCGCGACGGCCGGCGGGATGCCGATGAAGATCAGGAACGGCGTCAGCAGGAAGCCGCCGCCGACGCCGAAGACGCCGGAGAGAAAGCCCACGACACCGCCCAGCCCCAGAAGGACGAAGACGTCCACGGAGAGGGCGGCGATCGGCAGGTAAATGTCCATGGGATCCGCAACGGCGGGGCCACGCGCGGCCCCGACAGGCCGCAACGCTCGGCCGCACCTTACATCCGGCCTCCCCACCGGCAAAGCGGTTTTGCCCCGCCGGCGCCGATCAATTGCCGGGCGTTGCGCCGATGCAACTCGGGAACCCGGCAAGCCCGGCGGGGCTGGCAGGAAGCGGCCTATGTCGCGGCTTTAGCCGACCAGCGCGCGCAACAGGAGCACCGCGTTCGCCGGATTTTCGCCGATGCGGCGCACGGCGTAAGGCCACCAATCCCGTCCGAAGGGAAGATAGAGGCGGACCCGCTCGCCGCGCCGCGCCAGATCCTGGGCGACGTCGCTGCGGACGCCGAGCAGCATTTCGAACTCGTATTCGCCGGCGCGCCATCCCGCCGCGCCGGCGCGCTCGAGGGCATGGGCCTGCAGCCGGTCGTCATGGGTGGCGAGGATCGGATAGAATCCGGCATCGCGCGCTTCCCGCGAGAACATGAGATCGAGGAGATGGCGGGAATTGGCCTTGATCTCCGGGCGGCGCGTGAAGGCGATCTCGCTGCCGGCGGCAAACGCCCCTTTGACCAGGCGGATTCGGCTGCCGCGTCTGATCTGCGCACGGAGATCCGCCTCGGTGCGCCGCAGATAGGCCTGCAGCGTGAGCGCCACCGGCAGTCCCGCCGAGTGGATCGCATCGTGGAGGGCGATCGTCGCGTCGACGACGCTCTGGTCCTCCATATCGAGCATCAGGGCGTGCAGGCCGGGGCGGTCGCCGGCCGCCCGTTGGATGCTCTCGGCGATCGTGAATGCGTTGCGGCGCGCCATCGCCGGATCGAGGCTGTGCCCGATCTGGGTGGGATCGACGGAAACATGGACGTCGAGCGCCGTCTGCCCGAGCAGAGCGGCCACGGTGAGCTTGGCGTGGAGGTTTTCCGCCACCAGCTCCGCGCGATCCACGTATTCGCCGAGGTAGAACAGCGAGCCGCGGATCGAGTGGCTTTCGTGGAGAGCTGCGGCCCGTGCGACGGCCGCTTCCGCCGTGGCGCCCGCCACGAACCGGGAGGCGAGGACCGAGGCGGCGCGCCACCGCTGCATCGTCGCCTTCGCGGCCGGCGAGCGCGCAAGCGCGATCATGCCGGATTGCCACGCGCGACGGATCATCGTCATCCCGCCCGGTTCGGGGCGGCAAGCCGAAGCGGCGTCGTCCGCGCCCGAGGGCAGGGTGCGGAGGACAGGCCGGGCGACATCGGGCTGCGCTGCGCCTAGGGCCGGAGCAGACCCGTGATGTCGAAGACCTCGCGCAGGTTGGGGGCGGCGATGGCATGCGCCCGCTCGGTGCCGCGGCGGAGGATCTGGTCGATGTACTGGGGATCCGCCAGCAGGCGGCGCATCTCGTCGCCGATCCGGCCGAGGACGGAGACCGCGAGGTCGGAGAGCGTCTCCTTGAAGCGCGAGAAGGGCGCGCCGGCGAATTCCGCCACCGTCGCATCGAGGGACTTGTCGGCGAGCGCGGCGTAGATGCCGAGCAGGTTCGCCGCCTCCGGCCGCGTCTCGGCCTCCGCCACCGTCGCCGGCATCGGCATCGGATCGGTCTTCGCCTTGCGGATCTTCTGCCGGATGAGGTCGGCGCCGTCGGTCATGGTGATGCGCGAATAGTCCGAGGTGTCGCTCTTCGACATCTTCTTGCTGCCGTCGCGCAGGCTCATGACGCGGGTGGCGGCGCCGAAGATCTGCGGCTCCGGCAGCGGAAAGAACTCCACCTCGTAGCGCCGGTTGAAGGCGCCGGCGATGTCGCGGGCGAGCTCCAGATGCTGCTTCTGGTCCTCGCCCACCGGAACATGGGTCG
>DATKPX010000060.1:0-7331 GCA_035523855.1 Allostellaceae bacterium | reverse complement strand
ATGCTCTGGGTCGGCGTGGAGAAGAGCCAGGCTCTGCTGCAGCTTCAGGGCAAGGTGGAGAACGCGCTGCAGCGGGCCGGGATTCCGCCGGAAGGGCGGCGCTATTCGCCGCATGTGTCGCTGGCGCGGCTCCGGCAGCCGATGGGACCGAAGGTGCCTGCCTTCGTGGCTGAGCATGCGCTGTTTCGGGCGCCGCCCTTCGACGTCGACCATTTCAGCCTGGTCGCGAGCTACCTCACCAAGAACGGCGCGATCTACGAGGACCAGGCGGACTATCCGCTCCGCTGAAGGGTTCCGCGGGGACAGGGCGGCCGTCGCCGGCGGACTTCTTCGCGGGGTATGCAGCCCCGCCATGGCGCCCGTCGATCGGCGGTGTGACAGCCATCATTGACATTCGTGCGCGCTCCGCTCGCCGGCATGCGGCTGGCGATTCGGGACGGGAGGCGAATCGCCGGAAGGCGAGTCGCGACCGCCAAAAGGCAGTTTAAGGCCGAAAAAGGCCCAAAACATTGATGTGGCACTGCGCGGATTTCTTGCCTTAAACGCGCGGTTGTGATTCTCTGGCGATGGCCGACAGCGGTCGGCGTCCAACAAAAGGGATACAGGAATGGCGACGCAAAAGGCGGGCACCCAGGCGACGGTGACCCTGAAGCATCTGGCGGCTGCTCTCGCCGAAGGTCACGAGATGCCGAAGAAGCAGGCCGAGGGGATCCTCAACGATACGGTCGGCCTCGTCGTGAAGCATCTCAAGAGGGGTGACCGGATTCGCATCGGCGGGCTCGGCATCCTGGTGGTGCGCAAGCGCGCCGCGCGGATGGGCCGCAATCCCGCGACCGGTGAGCCGATCAAGATCAAGGCGAGCAAGAAAGTTGCCTTCCGCGCCTCCAAGGAACTCAAGGAATCGATCTGAATCTTTGGCGCCGAGGCGACAGAAAAAGGCGGCGCCGGTGACGGCGCCGCCTTCCTTTTAGGCCGCTGGATTAGGTCGCCGAAAAACCCCTCAGAGATTGGGCTGCGGCGTCACGCGGAGATAGGGCTTCAGCGTCTTGTAGCCCTTGGGGAAGCGCTTCTTGAGCTCCTCCGGATCCTGCAGCGCCGGCACGATGATGACGTCCTCGCCATGCTTCCAGTTGACGGGCGTCGCCACCTTGTAGTTGTCGGTGAGCTGCAGGCTGTCGATCACCCGCAGGATCTCGTCGAAGTTCCGCCCCGTGCTCGCGGGGTAGGTGATGGTGAGGCGGATCTTCTTGTTGGGATCGATGACGAAGACCGAGCGCACGGTCAGCGTGTCGTTCGCTTTCTCGTGAATCATCCCGTAGAGGCCGGAGACCTTGCGATCGGCGTCGCCGAGCAGCGGGAAATTGAGCGGCTGGCCCTGGGTCTCCGCGATGTCGCCGGCCCAGGCCGTGTGGTCCTTCACGGGATCGACGCTGAGGCCGATCGCCTTCACGTTCCGCTTGTCGAACTCCTTCTTCAGTTTCGCGACCGCGCCCAGCTCGGTGGTGCAGACGGGTGTGAAGTCCTTCGGGTGCGAGAACAGGACCACCCAGCTGTCGCCCGCCCACTCATGGAACTTGATCGGGCCCTCGGTGGAGTCCTGCACGAAATCCGGTGCAATTTCGCCTAGCTTCAGTGACATGCCTTCCTCCTTATGATCTGTATGCCAGGACAAATGCTCAGAGAGGAGCGGCGAGCACTGACGCCGCTGCTTCGGCGGCCGCTGCCTTCGTCTCGCTCTCGCTGGGCAACTGCCCGTAACGGTCCACCCAGGCGTCGGTCCAGGCGCTGACCGTCTGAGAATCAGCGCCGGCCTCTCGCCAGAGGGAGCGGAGCGCCCCCAGCTCCTCCAGCCGTCGCTGCCATTCTGGTCCAAAAACCTCGCCGAGGAAACTGCCGATCCGGTGAGCCAGGCGCGGGCTGCGGCCGCCGGTGGAGACCGTCAGCAGCAGGTCGCCGCGACGGACGATCGCCGGCGAATGGAAATCGCAGAGCTCCGGCTGGTCCTCCACGTTGACGAGAACGCCGCCGGCGCGCGCGATGGCGACGAGGTCTCGGAGCACGCCCCGCTCGACATTGTCGGCAATGAGAAGGAGACGCGCCTGCGCGACTTCAGTCGGCGTCGGCCAGCGGCGCTGCAAGCGGCCTCCTGCCTGCCGCGCGAGATGGTGATCCGGCGAGGGAGCATAGACGGTGACCGTCCCGGCGCCATCGGCGTCGAGCAGCGCCAGGCGTCGCGCTGCGCGCGGACCGTTGCCCACCAGCGCGACCGGCAGATGGCTGAGATCGAGATTGATGGGAAACATCAGGACGCCTCCTTGAGCGAATGGCCGAGGGCGGCGAGCAGCCGCTCCTTGCCGGCGCGATGGCAGAAATCGCCGAAGCCTTCGCCCGCCGCGCGCTCCGCCGCGAAGAGCGCGAAGAGCGGCTCCAGCGTGGTTGCGACGGCGTCCTCGGCGACGCGGTCGAGCAGCAGGAAATTGAGCCGCGTGCCGGCGAAGTCGCCGCCGACGAAAAGCGCATAGAACCCTGGCATGCGGCCGACGATGCCGATATCGCCGGCATAGGGCCGCGCGCAGCCGTTGGGGCAGCCGGTGATGCGGATCGAGAGCGTCTCGTCGGCAAGTCCGTGCCGCGCCAGCACCGCCTCGATGCCGCCGACCAGCGGATCCTGCACGCGCTCCGCCTCGGTGAGGGCGAGGCCGCAGGTGGGAAGCGCCGGGCAGGCGAGCGACCAGCGCCGCGCGGGGGAGAGATCGAAGTCGGCGCCGCCGGCACGGAGGATGCTTTCCACCGCCTCGCGATGGCCCGGCCGCACGTTGCCGAGGATCACATCCTGGGTCGGCGTGATGACGGGATCGAGCTCGAAGCGCTCGACCACGTCGCGGAGCGCCGCCTTCAGCGCGCCGCCGATGCGGCCGCTCGGCACGGGAACGCCGAGATAGAGCCGGCCGTCACCCTGCTCGTGCCAGCCCAGATGATCCTGCACCCGGAAGGCCGGCATCGGGCGCGGCGCTTCCAGCGACTTGCCGAGATACTCCTCGAGCCGCGCCTTGGCCCAGGCTTCGCCCTGCTCGGCGATGATGTATTTGAGCCGCGCGTGACGGCGGTTGCTGCGGTCGCCGTGGTCGCGGTGCAGCTTCACCACCGCCTCTGCCGCCGCCACCAGGTCGTCGGGCTCGACGAAGGCGACGAGCGAGGCGAGGCGGGGGTAGGTGCGCGGGTTGTTGTGGGTCATGCCGAGCCCGCCGCCAAGCGCGAAGTTGTATCCCTGGAGGCGCTCGCCCTCGAAGAGGGCGATGATGCCGAGATCGTTGGTGAATACGTCGACGGAATTGTCCTCGGGTGTCGCGATGCCGATCTTGAATTTGCGCGGCAGGTAGGTGCGGCCGTAGAGCGTCTCTTCGGCCTCGCCGGCGACCGGCGCGCCATCGAGCCAGATCTCGTGATAGGCACGGCTCTGTGGCAGCATGTGGCGTGAGATCCGCCGCGCATCCTCGGCGAGGCGCTCGTGCACCGCGTCGCGGATCGGCGCCGGCACGGTGGTGACGGTGCGCACGACGTCGCCGCAGGCGGCGAGCGTGGTGAGCAGCGCGCCGTCAATGGCGGCGATGGTCGCCTTGATGTCGCGCTTCAGCACGCCGTGCAGCTGGATGCTCTGTCGCGTGGTGAGGCGGAGCGTGCCGTTGGCATGGCGGTCGGCGAGCGCGTCGAAGGCGAGGTACTGCGCCGCGGTGAGCCGGCCGCCGGGAATGCGCGCACGCACCATCAGCTGATAATGCTTGTCCTCGCCGCGCTGCTTCAGCTCGGTGGCGCTGTCGCGGTCGTAGCCCTGATAGATGCCGTGGAACTTCAGCAGGGAGTAGCCGTCGTCGTCGAAGGCGGTGGCGCCATCGGCGAGACTCTCCTTGAGATGGCCGCGCAGCGCGCGGCTCTGCTCCTTCACCTGCTCGACTTCCGATGGACCGGCTGAACGCGCCATGGATCTGCACTCCGTTGGACAAGCCAAGATGTATAACGATCTTATTTCACAAGCAATGGAACGCTAAACATATATATTCACCGTTATATAACGTATAATAGTTTGGCTGTTTCCCCGTGCCGGCCGCGCTTCAATGGGTTAAGAGAGGCGCCCGAGGCCCACCGAGGAGACGCAATGCCCTGGGATCCCGCGCAATATCTGAAGTTTTCCGACGAGCGGCTCAGGCCCGGCTTCGATCTCCTGGCGCGCGTCGGCGACCTGCCGCCGGGGCTGCTCGCAGAGCTGGGTTGCGGCACCGGCGTGCATGCCCGCGCCATCGCCGAGCGCTGGCCGGACCGGCTTTTTCTCGCAGTGGACAGCTCCGCCGAGATGCTGGCGAAGGCCGCCGCCGAGCCGTCGCGCATCCGCTGGGTCGAGGCGGATCTGCAGCACTGGTCGCCGCCGGAGCCGGCGGCGCTCGTCTTCTCGAACGCCGTCCTGCAATGGATCGACGATCACGGGCGGCTGTTCCCGCGCATGATGGGAATGCTGGCGCCGCGCGGCGTGCTCGCCGTGCAGATGCCGCGCAATTTCGATCAGGCCTCTCATGTGCTGATGCGCGAGACCGCCGGCGACGGCCCCTGGGCTCCGACGCTGAAGCCGCTGCTTCGACGCGATCCCGTGGCGCCGCCCGGCACCTATTATGATCTGCTGACGCCGCTCGCGCGCGGCGGCCTCGATATCTGGGAGGTCGAATACCTCCACGCGCTCGAGGGCGAGGACGCGGTGCTGAACTGGGTGCGCGGTACCGCGCTGCGTCCGCTGGTGGCGGCGCTCTCGGCGGCGGAGGCGGCCGGCTTCGAGCGCGTCTACGCGGAGAAACTGCGCCGCGCCTATCCGCGGCGTGGCGACGGCAAGACGCTGTTCCCGTTCCGCCGCCTGTTCATCGTCGCCCGCAGCTGATCCAAGAGAGGAGAGGTCGATGCGCCACTGGCTGCTGAAATCCGAGCCTTCGGCCTATTCCTGGGACCAGCTGGTGAAGGACGGCCGCACCAACTGGAGCGGCGTCCGCAACTTCCAGGCGGCCAGCAATCTGAAGGCGATGAAGAAGGGCGACCGCGCCTTCTTCTATCACTCGAACGAGGGCCTGGCGGTGGTGGGCGCGGTGGAGATCGTCAAGGAGGCCTATCCCGATCCCAGCGACAAATCCGGCCGCTTCGTCATGGTGGACGTCGCGCCGCTCGCGCCGGCGAAGCAGCCGGTGACCCTGGCCGAGATCAAGCAGACGCCGGCCCTCAAGGGCATGGCGCTGGTGAAGCTGTCGCGCCTCTCGGTCTCGCCGGTGAGCGCGGAAGAATGGCGCATCGTCGCCAAGATGGCCGGCATCAAGGCGTAAGGCAGGCCTAGCGCGGCGGGCCGGCGGCGCTGCTGGTCTCGGCGAGGATCTCCCTCGCCTTTCTCTCATTGGCGGCGATCTCGCGCACCAGCTTCGCCTGCACCGCCGCCGCGAAGCTGTCGTAGTCCTTCACCACCTCCATGAAGGCGCCGGCGCCGCCGATCACCCGGTCGCGATAGTAGTCGTCGAGGAATTCGTACTCGCTGAGGATCGGCAGGCCGTTGATGATGACGCCCTTGGCCACTACCTCGTCGCGGGCGTCGGTCACCGGCCGGCCGGCATTGTTGACGCCGTCGCCGGAGACGTCGATCACCTGCCGCCCTGCCTCGACGCCGCTGTTGGCGAAGAGCGGCACGGCGAAATCGAGGGCGCCGCTGATCGAGGTCCAGTCGGAATAGATCCGCGGCGCCTCCGCCATGGCGCTGCCGAACTGGGCGGCGCTCTCGGCGTCGGAGATCACGGTCCAGCTCACCACCTGCTGCTGATGATTGGCGCCCGACCATTCGACCATGGTGACGGCAATCGACTTGTGCTGGCCGCTGGTGATCGCCTGCAGCACCTCCGGGCTCTTGAAGGCCGCTTCATAGCCGCGGCGCTGCAGCTCCCAGCGCTCGCCGTTGACGCTGCCGGAGACGTCGATGGCAAGGATGAGGGCGAGATCCACCTCCCGGCTGGCGCTCCTGGCCGGAGGTGCCGCGAGCACAGCACACGCAATCGCGAGCGCGCCGAGCGCCCAACCGAGCCTTGCCACGGGATCGCCTCCCGAACGGGGGTTTGCGGCCTCCCTCAGATCATCAATCTAGCACCATTTCGCCGCCGCGCACCGGCGGCGAGAAGTTTGCCTCAGCTCACCCGGAAGTTCTTGAACTGCCAGGGGTCGGCGGTGTCGACATCCTCGGGAAAGAGGCGGCTGCGGTCCCGGAGCGGCGTCCAGTCGCCATAGGCGCCGACAAGCTTGCCGAGATAGGGCCGGGTGATCTCGATGATGCGCTCGTGATCCATCTCGTCGGGCTCGACGAGGCCGCGGTCCGGATTCTCGATCGCCCAGATCATGCCGGCGAGCACCGGCGAGGTCACCTGCAGACCGGTGGCGTTGTGGTACGGCGCCAGCTCGCGCGCCTCCTGGATCGACAGCACCGTGCCGTACCAATAGACGCCCCTGGCATGGCCCATCAGCAGCACGCCGAGCTCGTCGATCCCCTCGGTGATCTCGTCCATCAGCAGGCGCTTCTCGCTCTGCAGGTGCCAGTTCTTGCCGGCGAGCTCGTGCAGCGACAGCACCGCGCCGTCGCAGGGGTGGTAGGCGTAATGCACCGTCGGGCGATAGATCACCGTCTCGCCGTCGCGCACGGTCAGATAGTCCGAGATCGAGATCGCCTCGCCGTGGGTCACCAGGAAGCCGTGATAGGGGCCCTCGATCGGCGTCCAGCTGCGCACCCGCGTGCCGGCGCCCGGACGATTGAGATAGATCGCCGCGCCGCAGCCGAAGCTGTGGCGGCCGCCATCGGGCGGGAAATGCCGCTCGTGGCTGCCCCAGCCGAGCTCCGCCGGCTGCGAGCCCTCGCTGAAGAAGCCGTCGATCGACCAGGTGTTGACGAACTCGCCCGGCCGCTTCGGCACGTTGGAGGTCTGGGTGTCGCGCTCGGCGATGTGGATGACCTTGACGCCGAGCTGATTGGCGAGCGCGCCCCAGGCGGCGCGGCTGGTCGGCATCGCCGTCTTGACGCCGGTGTCGCGGGCGATGTCGAGGAGCGCCTGCTTCACGAAATGCGAGACCAGGCCGGGATTGGCGCCATGGGTCACGATCGCGGTCGGCCCCTTGCCGCCGGTCTTGCGGCGGAACTCCAGCACGCTCTCGCGCAGCGCATAATTGGAGCGCTGGGAGGGCGACAGCGTGGCGTCGGTATAGCCGCCCGGCCACGGCTCGATGCAGGTGTCGAGGTAGAGCGCACCTTTCTGATGGCAAAGCCCCATCAG
>DATKPX010000059.1:0-13845 GCA_035523855.1 Allostellaceae bacterium | reverse complement strand
GCGCTGGGCTTCAGCCATGAGGAGCTGATCGATCGCCGGCAGATGCGCGCGGTGCTGCCGGCAGTGGCGGAGCACTGCACCGGCGCCATCTATTGCCGAGACGACGGCGCCGCCAACCCCTATCGCACCACCCTGGCGTTCCGCCGCGCCGCCGAGCGCGCCGGCGCCCGAATCGCCGAAGGCGTGCGCGTCACCGGCGTTGCCCGCGAAGGTCGCGGCTGGCGCGTCGAGACCGCCGACGGCACGGCGCATCGAGCGGCTGTCATCGTCAACTGCGCCGGCGCCTGGGCCGACCGTGTCGCGGCGGCGCTCGGCGAGAGCGCGCCGGTGCTGCCCTCCGCCTTCATGCTGATGATCAGCAATCGGCTGGAGCATTTCGTCAAGCCGGTGGTGGGCGCCGCCGGGCGGCCGCTCTCGTTCAAGCAGTTCGCCAACGGCACCGTGCTGATCGGCGGCGGCTACAAGGGCAGTCTCGACCGCGACGCCAACTGGACCGAGCTGGATTTCCGCGGCCTCGCCGAGAGCGCGAAGACTGTCTGGGATCTCTTCCCGATCATGCGCGGCGCGCAGATCATGCGCGCCTGGGCCGGGATCGAGGCGCGCATGCCCGACGACATTCCCGTGCTCGGGCCGAGCTCGACCGAGGAAGGCGCCTTCCACGCCTTCGGCTTCAGCGGCCACGGTTTCCAGCTCGGGCCGATCTCCGGCGCCATCATGGCGGAACTCGTCATCACCGGCCGCACGAATCTCCCCATCGAGCCATTCCGCATCAACCGCTTCGGTGCTAGATAACGCCGACGAGGCGGCTCGGCCGATTGCCGGATCGGAGATCTGCATGGAACGCTACGGAGGCGGGGCCATTGTCGTCGTCGACTATCGCCCCGAGTGGCCGGCGATGTTCAGCGAGGAGCGGGCGAAAATAGCGGACGCGCTCGGCCCGCTCGCCATTGCGATCGAGCATATCGGCAGCACCTCGGTGCCCGGTCTCGGCGCCAAGCCGATCATCGATCTGCTGGTGGGCGTGCACAGCGTGGCGGAGGCGCGATCCTGCTGCATCGAGCCGATCGAGGCGCTGGGCTACGCGCATCTGCCGGAATACCGCGCATGGCTGCCGGAGCAGATCTTCTTCCGCAAAGGCATCCCTTGGACCCATCACATCCATGTCATGGAGCCCTCCCATCCGCGCTGGGACTATTACCTGCTGTTCCGCGACTATCTCCGCGCGCATCCGGAGGCGGTCGAGGCCTATGCGACGCTGAAGCGCAATCTGGCGGAAGCGCATCAGGACGACATCGCCGCCTACCGGACCGCCAAGAATGCGTTCGTCGCGGCGACGCTGGCGAAGGCGCGCGCGGCGCGATGACCGGCAGGCGTCCCCGTCCGCCCGTGCCCGGCGACACCGCGCTTGACCGGCCGGGTTGACCTGCGCGGCAGCGCGCCGGACCTGGCGCGACTGCCGATCGCCTTCAATCTCAGGGCCGTCAGCCTCGCCGAGGGGCTGCGCGCCGGTCTTTCCACCGCCGCCATCGTCGCCGCCAGCGAGTGGCTGCATCGGCCGGAGCTGATCGAGGCCGGCCTCGGCGCGCTCCTCACCTGTCTCTGCGACGCCGGCGGCCCGGTCCGCCGGCGCGTGCCGGCGCTCCTCAGCTTCTCGCTGCTGGGGGCGCTCGTCCTGGGCGGCGGCGGCCTCGTCCGCGGGCTCGGAATGCCGGGGGCGCTGCCTCTCGCGCTGGCGGGAATCTTCTGCTGCACCTTCGTCCGCATCTACGGCCAGGCGGCGCAGCAGGTGGGCGCGCTGCTTTGCGTCGTGCTGGTGCTGTCGCTCGATCGAGCGCTGCCCGATCTCGCCAGCGCCGCGGCGCTCGGCGGCACCTTCCTCGCCGGCGGACTCTGGGCGACGCTGCTGACCTTGGGGCTCTGGCGCGTCCATCCCTACCTGCCGGTGCGCCGCGCGATCGCCGGCGCCTATCGCGCGCTTGCCGTGCTGACCCAGGATCTGCGCACGGTGATGGAGGCCCGCACCGCCGATGCGGATTGGGAGCGCCATGCCCGCGCCCATCGCAGCAGCGTGCGGGACGCCATCGAATCCGCCCGCGCGATCGTGCTGGAGACCGTCCGCAGCCGCGGCCCGGCGAGCGGCCGCGCGGCACAGAGCGTGATCCGCCTGGAGGCGGCGGACCAGCTCTTCGGCGCGCTCATCGCCATGAGCGAGCTCCTGGAATCCGCCGCTCCGGCGGAGCGCGCGCTCGGCGCCCGCGTTCTGCGCCGGCTGCGCCCGCTGCTGCTGCTGCTGGGCCGCGCCATCGTCAGCGACAGCAGCGCCGCCAACGACAAGATCGCGCGCGCCATCGCCGCCATCACCGCGGACGTGGCGCGGCTGCCGGCCCATGCGCTGCTCCGCGCGCCCGCCGACGCCATCGTCGACCGGCTGCAGATCGCCTACACCCTCTCGGTGCCGGAGAATTACATTCCCGCCGCCAGCGGCCCGCGGCAGCCGTTCTGGCCGCGTCTGCGCATCCCGCTGCTCGCCAATCTGAACTGGCAATCCCTCGCCTTCCGCCACGCGCTCCGCGCCGCGGTCACCACCGCGCCGGCGCTCGCCTTCACGCTGATCTGGTTCACCCCCTACGACCACTGGCTGACGATCACCATCGTCGCCACCATGCAGCCCTATTTCGGCATCACCTTCACCCGGGCGCTGGAGCGGGTCGCCGGCACGCTGCTGGGCGGCCTCGTCGCCGCGCTGCTCAGCCTGCTGCTCACCACGCCGCTCGCCATCGCGGCGGCGATGTTCCCGCTGGCGATGCTGGCGCTCGCCGTGCGGGCGGTCAGCTTCGGCCTCTTCATGGCCGCGCTCACGCCGATGATCGTGCTCCTGGTGGAGCTCGGCCAGCCCGGCGCCAGCGAATGGATGATCGCCGGCGCCCGGGCGCTCCTCACCCTGGCCGGCGGCGTGATCGCCGTCGCCGGCTGCTATCTGCTGTGGCCGAGCTGGGAGCCGAACCGGGTCGCCGAGGAGATCCGCGCGGCGATCGCCGCCCACGGCCGCTACGCCGCCGCGGTCTTCGCCGCGCTGACCGACGGTCCCGATGCGGCGGCGGTGGACGAGGCCCGCCGCGCCGCCGGTCTCGCCTGCAACAACGCGGAGGCGTCGATCTCGCGCGCGCTCCTGGAGCCCGGCACCGGCGGGCGCGATCGGCTGGAGGCGGCGATGGTGGTGGACGCGGCGCTCCGCCGCCTTGCCGGCCGGCTCTCCGCCATGCAGCTCGACCCCGCCCACGGCAAGGAATGGCCGCCGGAGATCTGGCAATCCTGGCGCGGCTGGATCGTCGACAGCCTGCAGGCGCTCGCCACCGGCACCGCCCTCCTCGCTGCGCGGCCGCCCGATCCCGGCGGGCCGCGCGCGCACTCCCTCGGCCGGATCGCCCGCCAGATCGAGCTGATGGCGGGCGCGCTCGAGCGCGTGAAGAGCTAGCGCCTGAGCTTCGGCAGGACGTCGGCGCCCACCAGCTCGACACAGGCCTCGAACTCGGCGAAGCGGGTGCGGAAGTCGAAGATGAAATGTCCGACACCCGCCGCGTGGAAGCGCTCGATGCGCTCGACCAGCACGTCAGGCGGGCCGGCGATCGCCGCGCCGTCAAGGTCCTCGAGCGTGCGGAAGGCGCCCGAGGGCGGCGGCATGCACTGCTTCGTCATCGCGCGGCAGAGCTCGGCCATGTTGAAGGACTTGGCGGCTTCCTCGACGCTGCGGCCCGGGCTCACATAGGGGATGGCGCACACCGCGGGTCGCGGCTTGTTGGATTCGGCGGCGAGCCGCTCCATGCGCTGCACCCGCTCGGCGAGATCGCGCACCGGCATGCGCGAGCCGATCCAGCCGTCGCAGAATTCCACCGCGCGCCGCGCCGCCGCCTTGCTGGCGCCGCCGTACCAGATCGGCACCCGGCTCGCTTCGCCCGGCACCGGCTGGATCGCGACGTCGTGGAATCTATAGAACTCACCCTCGAAATCGACCTTGCGGCCGCTGAGGATCTGACGGAGCGCGCTCACATATTCCGGCAGCACCTTCCGGCGGTCCCAGTCGCCGAGGCCGATCGCCTGGAAATCGACGTCGTGGCCGCCGAGGCCCCAACCGGCGACGAGCCGCCCGTCGCCCAAAAATCGGTGCAGCGTGCCCAGCAGCAGCGCCGCGTAGATCGGATGCCGGTGCGGGATCAGCGTCGCCGTTCCCAGCGTGACGCGCCGGGTCACCGCCGCGATCGCCGACAGCACAATGAAGGGCTCGAAATGCGTGGTGTTGGGATCGTCGTAGGGGCGCGGCTCATAGACGAGGTGATCGCGCACCCAGACCGCGTCGAAGCCCAGCTCCTCGATCCGCTTCGCCGAGCGCAGCAGGAGATCGGCGCTCGCGTGCGGGCCGAAATGCGGCAGCAGGACGCCGTAGGTTCTTTCGCTTCCGGTGATCACGAGCGCGGTCCCTATTTCGATTTCACGATGCGGTTCCACTGATCGACCAGCGTGCCGTAATTGGCGAAGATGACGTTCCAGTCCGGCGTCGAGAGCTGAGCGAGGCTGCTGGTCGGCACTTTCTTCGCGAGATCCGGGTAGTCCTTCAAGACCTGATCCAGGCTCTTGTTCACCGGCCCGTAGGGGAAATAGAGCGTCGCCAGCTGGAACAGCGGATCGAGGCTGTAGTTGATGTAGAGCTGCGCCTCGCGCGGATGCTTGGTGCCGGCCACCACGTCGGCGGTCGTGGTATGGAGGAAGCCGCCCTCCTTCGGATAGATGAACTTGCCGGGAAAGCCGCTGTCGATGAGGGCCCAGGAGCGGCCGTTGTTCCAGGGCGCCACCCAGACGTCGCCCGACGCCAGCTTGGTGCGGATGTCGTTCGACGAGGAGTAGTAGGACTGCACCTTGAGCTGGGCGACCTTCTCCAGGCCGGGCTGCAGGTTGGTCTCGCTGCCGCCGGCGAGCTGCGCCGCCTTCAGCACGAAATCGACGCCGCCGGGACCGGTGATGTCGGCAATCGCCACCTTGCCGGCGAGCTTCGGATTCCAGAGATCCTCCCAGGAGGTCGGCGCCGGGATGCCCGCGTCCTTCAGCGCCTTCTCGTTGTAGAAGAGGCCCCAGGACCAGAAGAGCCGCGCCGGTCCGTAGCCGTCCTTCTGCTTGGCGGCGTCATAGAGCTGGCCGAGATTGGTGACGATCGCGGGATCGAGCTTCGCCAGCGTGCCGGCGGCGATCGCCTGCGGCTGCGTCTTGTCGTCGAGCTGCGCCACGTCGAAGGGAACCGGGCGGCCGCGGCTGGCGATCAGCTTCTGCACTTCGTCCGGCGGGTTGGCCTCCACCCAGACGATCTTGATGCCGGTCTCCCGGGTGAAGCGGTCGGCGAGATAGCGGTTCTCGAACTGCTCGAAGTCGCCGCCATTGGTGGTGATGCGGAGCGTCACCTCCTCGGCCCGCGCCGGCGATGCGGCGAGGCCGGCGAGCAGGAGCGAGACCGCCGCCAGCGATCGAAGGATCGTCATCGGTGTTTGAGGCATCGTTTCATTCTCCCATCCGTCAACGCGTCGCCCGCGCCCCTAGTCCGCGGACTGGCCATGCAGGAAGCGCTCGAGACCGAAGAAATAGTCGAGGGCGATCATCAGGGCGATCGACGCCGCGACGATGAGAGTCGAGATCGCCATGATATCGGGCTTCAGGCTGAACTCAAGCGAGGCCAGCACCTGCAGCGGAAAGGTGGTGGAGTCCTCGCCGCCGCCCATGAAGAGCGCGATCGGCACGTCGTCGAAGGAGGCGAGAAAGGCCAGGAAGGCGCCGGAGACCAGGCCCGGCCGGATCAACGGCAGGGTCACGGTCCAGAGCGCGCGGCGGGACGAGGCGCCGAGCGCCAGCGCCGCCTTCTCGAGGGCGGGATCGAGATGCGCATGGCCCGCCAGCACGCCGCGGACCACGAACGGGAGGGCGATGGCGCTGTGGCCGAGCACGAGGCCCGGCAGCGTGCCCGCCAGCGTCACGCCGGAGAAATCCCAGAACACCAGCACCGCCTGGTAGAGGGCGATGCCGATCGCCAGGTGCGGCACCGAGAGCGGCGCGATCGAGACCGTGCGGAGGAAGCCGGCGAAGGCGCCGCGGCCGCGGGCGATGGCGAGCGCCATCCAGATGCCGAGCGCGCTCGCCAGCACCATGGTCGCCAGCGCGGCGGTGAGGCTCACCTTGAGCGCGTCGACGAGCTGCGGCGAGATCTCGCCATACCAGCGGAGCGTGAAGTTGCGCGGCGGAAACGCGAGCATGGCGGAATCGCCGACGGAGGAGAGGGCGACGAACAGGAAGGGCGCCATCAGGAAGAGATAGATGGCGGCGATCAGCGACAGGAAGAGCGCGCGCATGGGCTAGGCCTCGCTCCGCTCGAGCCGCCGCGAGGCGACGCTCGAGAGCGTCACCGCCACGGCGAAGAGCACGATGGTGAGCGCCGAGCCGAAGGCGTAATGCATCACGGTCTGGATCTGCTGGGCGATGAAGGTCGCCATCACCAGCACCTTGCCGCCGCCGAGGATGGTCGGCGTGGTGTAGGAGCTGATGGCGATGGTGAAGACGAGCACCGAGCCGGCGGCAAGCCCGCGGCGGCTCAGCGGAAAGACGACGGTCCAGAAGGAATGCCAGGGCGAGGCGCCGAGGCTCCGGGCCGCGTTCTCGATGTCGAGGCGGACCGAGCGCATCACCGTCATCAGCAGCAGCGTCATATAAGGCAGCAGCGCGTGCACCAGGGCGATCGCGACGCCCACCAGGTTGTTCATGAGAACGAGCGGCGCGCGGATGACGCCCGCCGCCAGCAGCGCGGTGTTGAGGGCGCCGTGATCGCCGAGCACCGGAATCCAGCCGATGTTGCGGATGACGCTGCTGATCATCAGCGGCGTCACCATCAGGAACATCAGCACCGGCCGCCAGCGCGAGCGGGTGCGCGCCAGGAAATAGGCGAGCGGATAGCCGAGGCACGCGCAGGCGACGGTGACCAGCACGCCCAGCAGCACGGTGTCGCGCAGCACCCTCAAATAGAAGGGATCGGAGACGATCGCCCAGTAATTCACCAGCGTGAGGCCGCCGCCCACCTGGCCGTTGGCGCGGTCGTGAAAGATGCTGTAGCTGGCGAGCAGCAGCAGCGGCGCCAGGAATCCGGCGGAGAGCAGGAGCAGGCCGGGCAGCGCCCAGCGATTCCAGTCGATGTCCAGCGGATAGCGCCCGGCCTCCACCGCGCGCGAGAAGGCGCGCTTCATCGGCCCTGGCGCGACGAGGATGCGCTCACGTCACTCCGCCTTCCCGATGCCCTTGCCCACCGGCGAGACGGCGACCCGCTCGGCGATCAGCTTCTGTCCTTCGAAGGCGACGGAGAGCTCGTAGAAGGGCAGCAGGTCCCTGAGCCGGCGCAGCAGGAAAGCGTAGTAGACGATGAAGCTCCGCGCCAGCCGCAGCACCGCCGCGCCGTCCAGCGTTCCAGCGACGGCCGCCGCCGCCTCGTGCAGTGCTGCCGTGTCGAGGAGCGCGTAGCGGGCCTTCAGCGTATTGACGGGTCGGCGGAACTGCTCGACGGCGACGGTTGCGACCCAAGCCTCGCGCGGATGCTTCTCCGCCAGAGCGGCGAGTAAGGCGATGCCGTCCTTGACCGTGCTCGCCTGCTGGAAGGCGAAAACCGTGGTGGTGAAGGACTGGCCCATGGCGCCGCGCAATTCCCGCACGCGCGCGACGTCGGCGCCCGGCTCGCGCTCCAGCGTCGATGTGGCCGCCTCGAGCCTGGCGAGCAGCTGGTCGATCCCGTCCGCCATCTCAGCCCCCCTTCATGCGGAGCGACATGCGGATCCCCGGCTCCTTCCAGGACCGCCGCGCCACCGCCTGCAGCCGCGGCAGGTTGGTGACGACGCGACCGAAGACGCTGCCGGGGCTGATCACCCGGAGGGCGCCGTAGTAGAGGCAGAGCGCCGGCCCTTGCACGAAATAGCCGAGATCGCCGGGCTCGCATTCCATGCGCTGGTTCTCCCGCTCCCACAGCAGGCCGCGGGTCGGGAAGGAGACTTCCTCGCCGGAGAAATTCGCGTGGTTGATGCTGCCGGCGAGCGGCAGCGCCGCGCGGATCGCGGCGCAGGTCTTCGGCGCCAGGTCCGCGAAGAGATCGGCGACGCCTTCTTCGCCGCCGAGAGTCACGATGATCTGCGGCGCGCTCATCCCGGCATCTCCTCCCATCGGCAATCGGTTAGCGCGATGCTAGCGGCTGATCTGGCGCTTCACAATGTCGAGGCGGCGCGCGGGAAGGCGCGCGCTCTCATTCCCCATTGCGTTGATGCATCGACGCTCAGAGAGGCTTGTCGAAACCGAAGAGTTCCCCGGGGTTGTCCACCAGCATCCGCCGGCGCGGCGCTTCGCCGAGCGCGATCTCGGAAATGAGATCGACGAGCTTGCCGTCATCGGGCACCGGCTCGTCGATGTTCACATGCGGCCAGTCGCTGCCCCAGAGCGCGCGCTCGGGCGCGTGGGCGGCGAGATCGCGGGCGAGCCGCACGGCATCGCCGTAAGGCGGCCCTTCGCGCGTCACGCGATCGGCGCCGCTGAGCTTGACCCAGACCCGGCCGCTGTCGAGGAGACGCTTCAGCGCGAGGACGGTCGGCCCCGCCAGCCCTTCCCGGAGATCGGGGCGCGCCATGTGATCGATGACGACCGGCACGTCGATGGCGGCGATGACATCCGCGTAGTCGACGAGATCGTGTCCGGCCACATGGATCGCCAGGTGCCAGCCGAAGGGACGCACGAGATCGACCACCGCCCGGAGGAAATTCGGATCGGGGCGGCCGCCGAGATGGGCGAGGAAGTTGAAGCGCACGCCGCGCACGCCGGCCTCGTGATAGCGGCGCACCACCGCCGCCGTGTCGGTGGGCTTCAGGATGGCGACGCCGCGATAGCGGCCGTTGCCGGCGGCAAGCGCGTCGAGCAGCGGCGCGTGATCCATGCCGTGGCCGGTCGAATGCACGATCACCGCGCGGGAGAGACCGAGGTGCTGCTGCAGCGCCCGGAGCGCGGTCTCCGGCGCCTCGTGCGGCGTGAAGCGGCGATCCGGCGGCAGCGGATGGCGCGCGAAAGGGCCGAAGATGTGGCAATGGGAATCGCAGCTTCCCGGCGGCAGCGCCAGGCGCGGCTTCGAGGGATTGGCCAGCGGCGGCGGTCCGCCGGGCTTCTCGCTTGGCGTCATCGCGATCTCCTTCAGTCGCAGCGGACGGTCATGCCGCCGTCGACGACGATCTCCGTGCCGGTGACGAAGCGCGCCTCGTCGGAGGCAAGGTAGAGGGCGGCATAGGCGGTGTCGCGGCCGTCGCCGGCGAAACCCAGGGGAATGCGCGCCTGGCGCTGCTTGAGGAGCGCCTCCACATCGCCGCCGGCGCGCTGCCCGGCGAGGCGCGCCTCCACCATGGGCGTGTGGAGCTGGCCCGGCACCACGGTGTTGACGCGGATCTTCTGCGGCGCGTACTGCACGGCGGTGACGCGGGAGAACTGGATCACCGCGGATTTCGAGGTGGCGTAGCCGATCTGCGCCGAGCCGGTCCAGCGGATGCCGGAGACCGAGGCGGTGTTGACGATCGAGCCGCCGCCCTGCCGCGCCATCACCGGGATCACATGCCGGCAGGTGAGGAAGACGCTCTTGAGGTTGTAGTCGATCTGCCGGTCCCAGTCCGCCTCGCCGAGCTCGGCGGCGCCGCCCTTGACGGAGCCGCCGACATTGTTGACGAGGATGTCGACGCGGCCGAAGGCCTTGCCACAGGCGGCGACCATGGCGGCGACGGCGCCATCCTCGGTGACGTCGCAGAGATGCGTCTCGATCGTACCGCCGAGCTCGCGCACCCGCGCGATCGTCTCCGTCATCGGCTCGGCGGCGCGATCGACCGCGAAGATCTTGGCACCCTCGCGGGCGAACAGCACCGCCGCCGCGCGGCCATTGCCCCAGCCCGGCCCGACGCAGCCGGCGCCGGTGATGATCGCGATCTTGTTCTCGAGGCGTCCCGCCATGCTCCCCTCCCCGAAATCCCGCGGCTTTGGCCGCAGTAGAGCAGGCCCGAGGCCGTGGATGCAAACCGGCCTTTCTCCGGCGCGAAACCGCAAGTGGCGCCGGCGGGCCCGTCCCGCGCCTCGCGCCGACGCAACCATCCGGCCGGAGCGACCATTCGATTCCAAAGGCGCAGCATCAGAGAGCGACCGCATGAGCCCGACCGTGCATCCGCAGCAACATCCTCTCCCCCGCACCCTCGCGGTGGTGGGGGGAGCCGTGCTGTCCCTGCTGATCGCGGCGATCGGCAGCGCCTGGGGCCAGGCGCGCCCAGCGCCGGCACCGGCGACGCCGCCCGGTCAGCAGACGCCTGCACCCGACACGAAAGGCGATCCCGGACCCGCCGACGATGCTGCTCATGGCGTCGTCCATCCGCCGCCCACCGGCGACGAGGGCGGCGTGGTGCCGCCACCGAAGACGGGCGCGGGCAATGGCGCCACTCCGGTCATCCCACCGCCCGGCACCGAGAGCAGTCCGAACCAGGGCGTCGATCCGCGGTAGAATGACGTCCCCTGACGGGAGGAGATCGTGATCCGCAAGCTCAAGTCGGGCGAATATCGCCTCTATTCCCGCAAGAAGAACCCCGCCACCGGCAAGCGCCGAAATCTCGGCACGTTCCCGACCCGCGCGGCGGCGCTCAAGCACGAGCGCGCGGTGCAGTACTTCAAGCGGCATTAGGGGCGACTATCGCCCGGGCGGCTTGGGCTGCGGCTCGCCCTTGGGCTGCTGGGCGGCATAGGCCTCGCCGCAGGCATTACGTTCGCCGAGGCCCTTGTCCACCAGCGTCAGCAGCGCCGCCGGCGGAAACACCACCGCCGCGCCCAGCCGCGCGATCGCGACGCCCGCATGGACGTTGTAGTCGGGCTTGGCGAGCGTGCCGGTGACGTCGATCGGCGCGCGGAGCGAGAAGAAGGTGAAGTGCTTGTTGAGCGGCTTCAGGGTGAGGTTCAGGGTCTCGTCGGCGAGATTGACGGAGCCGCTGCCCTGCACGACGGCGTCGGTGGTGGAGACGAGGAAGGTCTGCGCCGCGGCAACCCCCTTGTCGACGCCGAGGCGGAGGATGACGCAGTCGATCGGCGTCGGCTTGTCGCCGGAGACATAGATGCCGAGCGCCTTCAGCACATCGAGCGGCGCCAGCGCCTCCAGCAGCTGGCTGATCTGGCCGTTCTCCATGAAGAGGCCGACATCGCCGCTGGCGCCGCTCGCAAGCTGATGCAGCGAGTTGCCGTTCGAATCGATCTTGAGAAAGCCGCCGACGATCCCGGCCGTCTGCTTTGCCGTCTCCGAGGTGCTGTTGCGCAGCAGCTCGCGCAGATCCACATGCTGGACATCGAGCTCCGCGTTGAGGCGCGGCGCGGCCTCCTTGGTGAAGGGCGTGTAGCGCGCCTTGAGATCGACGGCGCCGCGCGCCACCTGGAAGCGCAGCGGATCGAGCGTGAGCGCGCCGTCCTTGATGTGCAGGCCGAGGCTCAGCCGGTCGATCGGCGCGCCGGAGATCGGCGTCACCCGCGTTCCGTCGAAAGCGAGGTCGATGTTGGCACCCGGCAGCTTGCCGACATTGAGCGGCGTGTCCGGCAGGAGCCGGCCCTCGGGCTTCGCCGCCGGCGCGGCATCGGAGCTGTGCGCCGGCTTGTCGCCGTAGAGGCCCTTGAAATCGGCGAGATCGATCTGCCGCGCGGTGAGCTCGGCCTTCAGATACGGGACCTTGCCGGTGGTGTCCGCCTCCACCCCGCCTTCGAGGTCGCTCTTGCCGAGAGCCAGGGTCAGGGCATCGAGCTTCCAGTGGCCGTTGCCGCCCCTGAGCTTGCTGGTGCCGCGGAAATCCGGCAGCGCCGGAAAGGGCAGGCCCAGCGCGTCGGCGATCTGCTGCAGCTTCCGGCCCTCGAGGGAGAAGTTGAGATCGAGCCCGTTGACGTCAAGCGGCTCGGCCACGGTGCCGTCGCTGGCGACATGGGTCTCGCCCAGCGTGCCGTCGAGCTTGATCGGGTAGGGCTTCTCCGGGGCGCGCAGGTCGGCGACCGGCCCGCCGCTGGCGGCGAGCCGCAGCGGCAGCCGCTGGAAGCGTCCGTCCAGCTTGATGCCGACGGGGCCGCCGGCGTCCGGCGCGGCGAACTCCATCCCCTTCACGTCGAGCACCGAGGTCGCCTCGGTCTCGCCGTTGCGGTAGGTGAGCTTGCCCTGGGAGACTGTCGCCTTCTGCAGCTCAGGAAATTCGCCGCGTTTCTTCGGCGTCGCGGCGGCGGCGGCAATCCGCCAGTTCTTCTCCCCCTGCTTCGAGGTCTCCAGCAGGAGGGTGGCGCCGTCGAGCGCGACCAGCGGCACCCGTGTCGGCCCCCAGAGCACGCTGCCGGTCACCACGTCGATCTCGACGCGCTTCGCGGCCAGCATTTCCGGCGCGCTGCCCCAGCTCGCATTGGCGACATGCAGGTCTTCGGCGACGATGCGGGTGGTGCTTCCCCACTGCACGGTAAGGGGGCCGCCGATCCGGATCTGCCGGCCCATGGCGGCGCTGAGGGGATGCTCCAGCAGCCAGGCCAGCGCCGGACCGCCGCCGAGCCAGAGCGCGCCCGCCACCGCGACGACCAGGACGACGGCGAACACCAGTATCGAGAAGACGACCGCGCGAAGGCGCATGGGTCGAGCAACGCCCTTTGGCTGGCTCTACCCTCGTGCAACGGCGGATGGACGCTCGGGTTCCCCCGCCGGCCGACAGCGGCTCAGTCGAGCGTCAGCGTATTGCCGGCAAACAGCTGCTCGGGCGTCAGCGGGCGCGGGATCACCTGCTGATCGACGGCGAAATCCACGATCGTCTCCAGCGCCTTGCGGTTGGCGGCGATGCCGAAGGGGAAAGGATCCTCGCCCACCACCTGGCGCAGCGCCCGGACGGTGTCGTCCGCCGGCGTCGGCGCGGTGTCGAGGCGGGCGAGATAGGCGGTCTTCGCGGCCTTGAAGGCGGCGAAGAGATCGAGCGCCAGCTCCGGATGCTCGCGCAGCAGCGCGTCCTTCACCACCAGCCCGTGATTGAGCGGATAGATCCCGGCCTTGCGGAACCAGGCGAAGCCGGCCTCACGGGCGTTCGGAATGAGCGGCTTGATGTCGGGCGAGTCCACCTTCACGTCGCCGATCGCCGCGTCGCAATTGCCCGACAGCAGCAGCTCCCCCATCGGCTTGCCGATTGAGGAGAGATCGACGTTCGGCGGATAGGCCCTGTAGGTCGCCACGTGCTCGTCGTCGGTCGGAACCCAGGTGACCTTGCCGAGATCGACGCCGTATTCCGACTTGAGGATGCCGCGCACCCAGAGGCCGGTCGTGACGGTATAGCCGCGATTGACGGCGACGCGGCGCCCCTCCAGGTCCTTGGGATCGCGGATGCCGGCCTTCACGTTGTGGAAGGCGGCCCAGTGGTGGAAGTTGCGGGTGAGGAAGACCGGGATGGCGGTGAACTCGGCGCCGAGCGCCTTGGCGCAGAGGTAGGTGGTGAACGCCATCTCGCAGATGTCGAACTCCATCCCGCGCACCATCCGCCGCATCGCCTTGGTGACGGGTTCGATCTGCACGTAATCGAGATCGAGCCGCGGCGGCTTCACGGTGCCGTCCTTCAAGGCCTTGGTGAGGCCGTAATTGCCGATGGCGATGCTGAGCCGTCGCACGAGCCCGTTTCCTCCCGCTGCTCCCGGTCGCCCTTTCTATCAGCCGACCGGGCGGAATCCAAACGCTTGTTCGAAGCGGCGGGCATAGAGCGGCCAGGCCTCGGGGTTGAGGAG